>USDL01000003.1 GCA_900553365.1 uncultured Clostridium sp. | reverse complement strand
CAAGACCATTAAAACGTTTTGTACAAAAGAAAGTTGAAACATTAATTGCAAGAGAAATTATAAAACAAACTATTTTACCAAAAGAAAAAGTAACAATAGATTGCAAAGATAATGAGCTTGTAATAGTAAAATAAAGGGAGAGTTTTATGGGAAAAGTTGAATGGAAAGCGGGAACATTTATATATCCAATTCCTGCTGTAATGGTAAGTTTAGGCGATATGGATAATTCTAATATTATAACTGTTGCATGGACTGGTATTTTAAATACCAATCCTGCACAAGTATATATTTCAGTTAGACCTGAAAGATATTCGCATGATATAATAGAAAAAACAGGAGAATTTGCAATTAATTTAACAAATTCATCCTTAGCTTTTGCAACAGACTGGTGCGGAGTAAAATCAGGTAAAAATGTTGATAAGTTCAAAGAAATGAAGTTAACAAAGCAAAAATTAAATCACATAAAATGTCCAGGTATAGAGGAAAGCCCTGTAACTATTGAATGTAAGGTAAAGGAAGTTAGACATTTGGGTTCACATGATATGTTCATAGCAGATGTTTTATCAATAGATGCAGATGAAAAGTATATAGATAAAAACGGAAGTTTTGATATAACAAAATGTAATTTAATAGCTTATGCAAATGGCAAGTATTTTGAAATGGGAAAACAGGTTGGAACTTTCCGGATATTCAGTTAGAAAAAAGAAATAATATAAAGGAACAAAAAAATGAGTAGTATAGAAAAATGTGAGATATGCCCACATAATTGTAAAGTAAATAGATTAGAAGGAAAAATTGGAAGATGCAAAGCAACTGATAAGGTAAAAATAGCTCTTGCATCTGTTCACAACTTTGAAGAGCCATGTATAAGTGGAACAAACGGCTCAGGCACAGTATTTTTTTCAAATTGTAATTTAAAGTGTGTGTTTTGCCAGAATTATAAGATTAGTCAACAAGGGCTTGGAAGAGAAATAAGCATAGAGGAGCTTGCAGATATTTTTATTGAGCAGCAAAATAAAAAAGTGGAAAACATTAATTTAGTTACCCCAACAATGTACATATATCATATAATTGAAGCTATTAAAATTGCAAGAAAAAAAGGTCTTAATATTCCAATAGTGTATAATACCAATGGATATGAAAATGTAGAAACAATAAAAAAGTTAAATGGATATATTGATATATATTTGCCAGATTTAAAATATTATGATAATGATTTAGCTTTTAAATACTCTGGAATTAAAAACTATTTTGAAAATGCAACAGAAGCAATAAAAGAGATGTATAATCAAGTAGGGGCACCTGTTTTAGATGAAAATGGAATAATGAAAAAGGGCGTAATAATTAGACATTTAGTACTACCAAATAACTTACAAAATTCAAAGGATGTATTAAAATGGATAAATGATAATATAGATAACAAGGTTTTTGTAAGTGTGATGGCACAATATTTTCCAACCCACAGAGCAAAAGATTTCCCAGAGCTTAATAGAAAACTTACAAAAGAAGAATATGAAGAAATTGAGAATTTCTTATATTCATTAAATTTAGATAATGGATATATACAAGAACTAGGAGAGCATGAAGAGGAGTATGTGCCAGATTTTGAAAAAAATATTAAAAATTTTTAAATTTAGTATTGCATTATAAAATAAAATATGGTATTATATTCCGCAGGGTGAAAAAAATGATAAGAAAGAGATTTAGAAAATTTAAAAATCTTGCCAAGATGAATAACAAATATTCATTTATTTCTTATTTTTATTCACAATCAAATAATTTTTAAAACACTAATTTCATTAGTGTTTTTTTGTTGGGCAAAAATGAGTATTTAAGCCAACGAAATAAGAAAAAAGGGGGAGTCTTTTTATGAAAAAAAGAAAAGAAAAAAAAGAAACAATAGGTTATTTACCAGATGAAAGACCACAGTTTTGGAAATTGCTATTATATGCAATACAGCAAGTTATAGTAATGTTTCCAGCAACAGTTGCAGTTGCTTTAATTACAGGGTTCCACATATCAACAACAATATTTGCGAGTGGACTTGCAACAATATGCTTTATATTAATTACCAAAAGAGAAATTCCATTATATTATGGCTCAAGTTTTTCTTATGTAACAGCCATAGGAAGCCTTATGGCATCTGAAAGTTTAGCAAATAGTACACTTAATGAGAAAATTGCAGTAGCACAATTTGGAATAATAATGTCTGGCTTTGTATCAATTATAGCAGGATTTATAGTAAAAAAATTTGGAAGAAATGCCATTGAAAAAGTACTTCCAGCAACAATTACGGGTCCAGTTGCAATTATAATAGGTTTAACCTTAGCAGGTAATGCTTTAACAGATGCTTGTTCTCTTGCAAGTGCAGGTGCTGTATTAGATAGCCAAATTACTCTTGCAACAAATTTGGCATGGGTTGTATCACTAGTTACACTTCTTTCAACAATATTTTTCTCAGTATATTTAAAAGGTGTGTGGGGGCAACTTCCAATATTGTTTGGACCGATATTAGGTTGTGTAGTTGCATTAATTATTAAACTAACTACTGGAATAGATTTGTTTAGAGTACTTCCAGAAACTGCATCATCAGGAATATTTGCACTTCCAATATTTACATTGCCAAAACCTTCATGGCTTGCAGTAGCGGCAATTATGCCTATTGCTATAGCAACAATACCAGAGTCTACAGCACATATCTATCAATTAGATATTTATATAAATGATTTAGCAAAAAAGAAAAAATCTTCTAAGAGATATAATTTAGCAGATAAATTAGGATTAAACCTAATTGGAGATGGAATAGGAGACATGGTTTCAGCTTTTGTTGGAGGTCCAGCAGGTACAAATTATGGAGAAAATATAAGTGCAATGGCAATTACAAAGGTTTTCTCAACTTCAGTTTTAATTGGAGCAGCAATTATAGCAATGGTAGTAGCATGTTTTACTCCTCTTATAAATATAATATACTCTTTACCAACCGCAGTTATTGGTGGACTTGAGATATTCCTTTTTGGAGCAATAGCAGCACAAGGTATGGCAATAATGATAGATAAGAAAGTTGATATGTTTAGCTCAAAGAATATAGCAGTAATTGCAACAATAATGATTATTGGAGTTGGCGGGCAATATGCATTTGGCGGAAATATACCTTTCTTTGGATTAAATGTACCTTGTGTAGCAGGTGCAGCAGTATTTGGAATATTATTAAATCTTGCTTTAAGTATCAATTTTAAAAGAAAAGAAAGAAAACAAATAGAGGAACAGGCTGGAAAAACTGTAATAGAAGAAACAGCCAGTGTAAAATAAATAAAAAACTAAATGGGGTTATTTATTTAACCCCATTAAATCTTCTTTAGAAACAAAATCATAAAAATTTCCAAATTCATAATCTTGTGATTTTAGGTAATCAATAGATTCTTTTAAAACATCATAAGTATTGTTTACATCTTCTTTTGAGATTTATAAAGTGGAGCACAAAATCCATTTGGAAAGCGAAAAATATGTGAAGTATAATTATCTACACCAACTGCTTTTGCAATTTCTTTATCTGTATCTAAAATTTCATTTAAAAAGCTTTCATCATTTTTATATAATAGCTTGTTATTATGATTATAACCATGGTTTGCAATAAAATGTCCATCATCAAAGGTAAGGTATACCTTTTTTTCAGTATTATTAAAAATATAATTAAGTAAATTATTTTGAGTATTCTGTTTTTCCTCTTTGGCAAAGCAAATCATATTTCTAACAAGCATAGAAAAAATAGAAATTAAAAAAAGTAGAAAAAACCAAAGATGATTTCTCCTAACAAGCAATATTCTCATAAAAATCACCTAATACAAATATATTATTTTTAAAACCAATTATAACAGATAGAAAGCTAAAAAAACATTGCCAATTAATTCTTTTTATGGTATAGTATTAAAGAAAAGGTGATAGAAATATGGAAAAGAAGGAGCTTTTAATAAAAATTCAAGATTTATTTATATATTTTTTCATAAGTAGTTTTCTTGGCTGGTTTTTAGAAGTTGCGTATGCATTTAGTGTGTATGGAACTTATGTAGATAGAGGATTTCTGCATGGCCCTATTTGTCCTATTTATGGATATGGGGCTGTTGCAATGGTTTTAATTATTGAATGGATTGAAAAGAAAAAGATTAAGAATGTATTTGCAATATATGGTATTATAACTATAATTGCCACAGTTCTTGAATATATTGCTTCTGTATTTTTAGAAGTATTATTTCATTTGAGATGGTGGGATTATACAGATTATTTTTTAAATATAAATGGTAGAATATGCCTAATTTTTTCATTGTTTTTTGGACTAGCTGGCATTTTCTTTATGAAAGTGATTTATCCTAGACTTCAAACATTTACAAAAACAATAAGAAAACATTTTTCAAATAAGAATATTTGGATAATATTAATTTGTTTGACAATTATAATGACAATAGATAAAGGTTTATCTGCTTTGAAATATTGGAATCCAAAGTTGGAAAATGTGGATTTTAGAGTTGTATTAAAAAAATAAAATAGGGGAGCTTTTATTGCTCTCCTAAAACTTTTTTCAATTCTTCTTTTCTTTTAATTTTATTTGTAGTAGTTTTGATTAGTGGTTCTTTGCTTAACTCTAAATGTTTAATGTATTTATACATTGGTAATGTTTTATTTATTTCTTTAATTTCATTCCAAATAATGTCATGAATTTCATTTTCAGCTATATTTGGGTATTTTTCTTTTATGTTTTTTTCATTTAATACAACTTCTACTGCAACTTTAACATCATTTTTATCTTCTTTACTTGGAAGACCATAAACGAAAGATTCTTCAACAAAATCTAATCTATTTATTAATAATTCAAGCTCTTCAGGAAAAACTTTTTTACCATTTTTAAGAACAATTAAATCTTTTTTTCTACCAGTTATAAATAAGAAGCCGTCTTTATCAATAAAACCTAGGTCTCCTGTATGGAACCAACCATTTTTTAAAACTTCTTTTGTTAGTTCTGGTTCATTATAATATCCAAGCATTACATTAGGACCTTTGATCAAAATTTCTCCCATACCTTCTTTATCTTTATTTTGAATCTTAATGTTTAAACTTCCCATAGCTTTACCAACAGATCCATACCTAACTGAAGTATCATTTTCAGCTGCAATAACAGGGGATGTTTCAGTTAAACCATATCCTTGAACTAGGTGTATTCCAATATCATTAAACCATTTTGCAACTTTCTTATCTAAAGGAGCACCACCAGAAATTATAAAACGCATATTTCCACCAAGTGCATTAATTAGCTGTTTAAATAAAGTTCTTCTTATATCTATATGCAATTTCATAAGTATATTACTAAGGTGTAGCATAAAGTTTACAAGTTTGTCTTTACCTTGCTTTTTTACTTCTTTTAATATTGTTGAATACATCTTATCAATAAGAACGGGAACACCAACAAATACTGAAACCTTATATTCAACTAAATTTTTTTGTATATACTTTAAACCATCAGGAAAAACTGTTTTTACACCAGAAGCTAGCATTACTATCATCCCAGTTGAACCAAAAATATGATGATATGGAAGAAATGCAATATTTACATCAGTACTGTAAAAGCTTTCTACCAGTAGCATATCATATACATTTGTGGCAATTCCATATTGATTTAGCATTACAGCTTTTGATTTTGATGTTGTTCCAGAGGTAAAAAGCAATATACTCATTTTCTTTGAATCAATTTTATGTTCAACATATTCTGTATTACCATTTCCCAAAATTTCTTTGCCGTCTAAAAGTAAATCATAAAAATATAGAAAATCTTGAGTTTTGCTAATGCAAATAAAGAATTTAATATTAGTTTTGCTGTTCTCTTTTATTTCAAGCATTATATCTTTTAATTTATCATCAAAAACAACGGCTTGAACTTGGCTTCGAATTAATGAATTTTCAAGCTCGCCTAATTGCAAACCTTTATCCAAAGGAACGGAAACTATGCCACCTAACAAATTACTAAGGTGTGCAACAGCCCATTCATAACTATTATGACCAACAACAGCAACTCTTTTATCTTTTAGACCTAGCTTATATAAAGCAGAGCCAAAACAATTTATATCATTTAATAAATCAGTATAAGTATGGTTGATATAATCAACTTTATTTCCATTTTTGTTCTTAACTGTAAAAGCAATATTATTAGAATATGTACTAGCTGAGTGATATATTATCTCCTTAATATTATTGAATTTTTGTATATTTTTTTTCATTCGAAATAAATCTCCCTTAAATTTTATCAAACTAAAATAATTAATTTTGAAAACTATTATACAATATATTCAAAATCAAGTCAAGCTATGCTTTGCTCGTCTCTTACGCAAACAAGTGGAAAATAATGTATTTTAGAAAAAAATATTGACATTAATATAACATAAATATATAATGTATTTGTAAATATTTTAGTGGAAAAAGTCGAGGGAAAATATGAAAAAATTTTTAAAAGTATTTCTTATAATTTTAATTGTAATAATTGTGTTAGTAGCAATTATAGCTTTTTTTGTACTTAATAAATTAAATAAAATCAATTATGTAGATATACCAAAAGAAGAAATAGAAGTAAATACAGGCATAGAAGAAACATTAAGTGGATATAGAAATATAGCTATATTTGGTATAGATACTAGGGAGAATACATATTCAGGTAGCAGAAGCGATTGTATAATGATTGCAAGTATAAATCACGATACAAAAGAAATAAAACTAGTATCAGTATACAGAGACACATATTTAAACATACCAGGAAGAGGCTTAGACAAAGTAAACCATGCGTATGCTTTTGGCGGACCAGCACTTTCAATGAGTACATTAAACACAAACTTGGATTTGGATATAACAGAATTTGCAACAGTAAACTTTACTGCAACAAAAGATATAATAGACGCAATAGGAGGAGTAACTTTAACAGTAACAGATGATGAAGCAAGATCAATACCTAGAATACCTGGGGGTGGCACATATCTATTAGACGGAGAGCAAGCATTAGCTTATGGAAGAATAAGAAAAATTGATAATGACTACAAGAGAACAGAAAGAATGAGAACTGTAGTAATGGCCGTATTTGAAAAAGCAAAAACTATGAATGTAACAGAATTAAATAGATTAGTAGACAAGCTATTACCAGAAGTATATACAAATATAAGTGCAACAGATATACTTGCACTAGTACCAAAGATATATTCTTATTCAATAGTTGAGAGCCAGGGTTGGCCTTATGAGACAAAAGGAATAATGTTAGGTGGAGTATGGTATGGACCACCTGTAAACCTAGAAAAAAACGTAATAGAACTTCACCAAGAATTATTTGGTAAAGAAAACTATATCCCAACTGAAACAGTAAAAGAAATTAGTAACAAAATAATAAACAAAACAGGATATAATAGATAAAACAAGAAGGAGGAAGTCTACAAATGAAATCCTTGAGAAAATACAGAGTAGTTGTACTATTTGTAATTGACATAATTACAATATGTTTGGCTTATTTGGCAAGTGCATTTTTATTAACAAGCAACAATGTTGTTTTTACTGAAAAATACAATACACTTATTTCAAATACTATAATTGTATCAGTAGTAGTATATCAAATTATTTTTCAATTATTTGGAGTATATAAAAATATTACGAGATATGAAAATGGAAAAGATTACATAAAATACATATCATTATCAGCATTTTCAGGATTAATAGTATTTTTAATAAGCTATATTTTTAAATTTCCAGCGGTAGGCTACAAACAGATTATATTAGCAAATATACTTATTGCAGTAGGCATAGTTTCATACAGAGTAATTATAAGATTTATTTTAACAACAGTAGGAAAAGAACCTAAAAAAGGAGAAGAGAAAAAGCTATTAATAATAGGAGCAGGAGAGGCAGCAAGAGATATAATAAAAGCTTTAAAAACTTCATCAATTAGAGGAACATATCACTTAGTAGGGTTAATAGACGATAATCAAAATAAAATAGGATACACAATTTCAGGTGCAAAAATTCTAGGAGACAGGTATCAAATAAAAGAAATATGCAAGAAAAACAATGTTGAAACTATTTTCTTTTCAATAGCAAACATATCTGCAAAAGATAAAAAAGAAATTTTAAATATATGCCAAGAAACAGGAGCAAAACTTAGAGTATTGCCAGGAACAGCAGATATAATAAAAAACAAAAATGTAATGCAAAATTTAAGAGATGTTGAAATAGATGATATATTAGGTCGTGAACCTATAACATTAAATAATGATAACATAGGAGAGTTAATAGAGAACAAAACTATATTAGTTACAGGTGGAGGAGGTTCAATAGGTTCTGAACTTTGCAGACAAATAGTAAAATATAACCCTAAGCGACTTGTAATATTTGATATATATGAAAACAATTTATATAGCATAGAAATGGAACTAAGGCAAAATCATTATGACGAAAAAATAGAGATAATTCCAGTAGTTGGAAGCGTTAGAGATATAGCAAGACTTGAAAAGATTTTCAAAGAATACAGACCATATTTAGTATTTCATGCAGCAGCACATAAACATGTTCCATTAATGCAAATAAGTCCATTTGAAGCAATAAAAAATAATGTATTTGGAACATTTAATGTTGCAAACTGTGCAGACAAGTATCAAGCTAAAAAAATGATACTTATTTCAACAGATAAAGCCGTAAATCCAACCAACATAATGGGAGCAACAAAAAGACTATGCGAAATGATTGTGCAAGCAAAAAACAAAGTAAGCAATACAGAATATGCAGCAGTAAGATTTGGAAATGTTTTAGGAAGCAATGGTTCAGTAGTGCCATTATTCAAAAAGCAAATAGCAACAGGAGGACCTGTAACAGTTACACATAGAGAAATAACAAGATTTTTTATGACAATACCAGAAGCAGTAGGATTAGTACTTCAAGCAATGACATTTGCAAAGGGCGGAGAGATATTTGTGCTTGACATGGGTGAGCCAGTAAAAATATATGATTTAGCAGTTAGCTTAATAAAACTATCAGGCCTAGAACCAGATGTTGATATACCAATAAAAATAACAGGTTTAAGACCTGGAGAAAAACTATACGAAGAACTACTAATGGCAGAAGAAGGCTTAAAGAAAACAGCACATAATAAAATATTTATTGGAGAGCTTTCAGATATAACTTATTCTGAATTAGAAAGTAAATTGGATAAACTAAGAGCTGTAATAAAAAGTGAAGATACTCCACTAAATATAATGGAGCAAACAATAAGAGAGGTTGTGCCTACATATCATACTCCAGATGAAGTAAATGTTGAAATAAAAAATTCAAGGGAAGAAATAGAAAAAAGAAATATTACAAAGAAAATTTTAACTACTGTTGGAACAATAACAAATTCACAGGAAGTAGGTTAAGGGGGAAACTATGGAAAAAATATTTTTAGCCTCACCACACATGTCTGATGAAGGATACGAAAAAGAATACATAAAAGAGGCATTTGATACAAACTGGATAGCACCACTTGGAGAAAATGTAAATAAATTTGAAGAAGAACTTGCTAAGTATGTAAATATTAATAATGCAGCAGCCCTATCAGCAGGAACTGCGGCAATACACATGGCTTTGAAAGCATTAGGAGTAAAAGAAGGAGACATAGTTTTTTGCCAAAGCTTAACATTTTCAGCAACTGCAAATCCAATAATATATCAAAATGCAACACCAGTATTTATAGATAGCGAATACGAAACTTGGAATATGAATCCTTTAAGTTTAGAAAAAGCATTTGAAAAATATCCAAATCCAAAGGCTGTAGTGGTAGTTAATTTATATGGAACACCAGCAAAACTAGATGAAATATTAGAAATTTGTAAAAAACATAATACACCATTAATAGAAGATGCGGCAGAAAGCTTAGGAGCAACATTAAATCGAAAACAAACTGGAACATTTGGAGAATTTGGTATATATTCATTTAATGGAAACAAAATAATAACAACAAGTGGTGGAGGCATGCTAGTATCAAACGATACTGAAAAAATTAAGAAGGTAAGATTTTGGTCAACTCAAAGTAGAGAACCAGCAAGACATTATGAACATAAAGAAATTGGCTACAATTACAGAATGAGCAACATTTGTGCAGGAATAGGAAGAGGACAATTAAAAGTTTTAGATAAAAGAATAGCAAAGAAAACTGAAATTTATGAGACCTATAAAGAAGCTTTTAAGGATATACCTGAAATAAAAATGCAACCATACCTAAAAAACTCAACACCAAATCATTGGCTATCATCAATACTTTTAGAGAAAAATTCAAAGGTAAAACCATTAGATATAATAGTAGCTTTAGAAAAAGAAAACATAGAATCAAGACCAATATGGAAACCAATGCATTTGCAACCAGTATTTGCAGACTATGACTTTATAACAACAGAAGAAAAAGAAAGTATTTCACAAGATATATTTGAAAGAGGAGTATGTTTGCCAAGTGATACAAAAATGACAAAGGAAGAGCAAGAAAAAGTAATTGAGACTATAAAAAAATTGTTTTAAATAAAGTGCCTTGAAAGTGAAAGGAAGAAAACAAGATGTATGCAAAATGCATAAAAAGAATATTAGATTTTATCTTAAGCTTTATCTCAATAATAGTTTTAATGCCTGTAATGCTGATTATAGCAACATTAGTAAGAATAAAGCTTGGAAAACCAGTAATTTTTAAACAACAAAGACCAGGCAAAAATGAAAAAATATTTACACTATATAAATTTAGAACTATGACAGATAAAAAAGATGAAAAAGGAAACCTATTAGCAGACGAAAAAAGATTAACAAAGTTTGGTAAAGCTTTAAGAAGTACAAGCTTAGATGAATTGCCAGAACTATGGAATATATTAAAAGGAGATATGGCAATAGTAGGACCACGACCATTACTAGTAGAATATTTACCTTTATATAATGAAAAACAAAAACACAGACATGATGTAAGACCAGGGCTAACAGGATTAGCTCAAATAAGTGGAAGAAATACTATAGGTTGGGAAGAAAGATTTGAAGAAGATATAGAATATATTCAAAATGTGAATTTTGTAACTGATTGTAAAATTGTTTTTAAAACAGTAAGTAAAGTACTTAAAAAAGAAGGAATTTCTCGGTACAAATACAGAAACAATGGAAAAATTTGAGGGTAATATGAAGGAGAAAATGGATGCATAAAAAAGTTATTATAATAGGTGCAGGAGGACATGCAAAAGTTATAGCAGACATAATAGAAAAATCTGGTGATCAAATAGTTGGATTTTTGGATGACAAAATCGAAAAAAATACAATTATTGTTAAAGGCTATAAAGTAATAGGAGACTTAAATAACAGGTTTCCACTATCAATAGCTAATAAAGATTATGAGTTTATAACTGCAATAGGAGATAATAAAAAAAGAAAAGAAATTTCCACATCTTCTAATTTGAAGTTTTATACAGCAATACATCCAAGTGCTCAAATAGGGTTAGATGTTAAGATAGAAGAAGGAACAGCTATTATGGCAAATGTATGCATAAATTCATCAGCAAGAATAGGCAAGCATTGCATAATAAATACAGGAGCAATAATAGAACATGATAATATAATAGAAAATTTTGTACATATATCTCCAAACGCAACATTAGGAGGAACAGTAAAAGTAGGAGAAAATACACATATAGGTATAGGAAGTGTAGTAAAAAACAATATTACTATTTGCAAAAACTGCACAGTAGGAGCAGGAGCAGTAGTAGTGAAAAATATAGAGAAAGAGGGTACGTATATTGGAGTTCCAGCAATCTTGCAAAGAAAATAAAAAAAAGATTTGTTTTATTACAACAACGCCAATAACAATTAAAGCTT
The DNA here is from genome assembly GCA_900553365.1 of uncultured Clostridium sp. GTDB lineage: Bacteria > Bacillota > Clostridia > TANB77 > CAG-508 > UMGS1781. The sequence goes on along the minus strand of USDL01000003.1, from coordinate 77,039 downwards.
TTATATTAAATATGGCAAAATATTTATACGAAAAAGGCAATTATGAGATTTATTGTATTTGCAATGACGAAGAAAATTTTAGTGAACAAATACCAAATTATATTAAATATATACCAGTCAAAATGAAAAGAGGAATAAGCATAACAGGAATTACAGCTATTATGAGACTATACAAAATATTTAAACAGGAGCAATTTGATATTATACAATATTCAACCCCAAATGCATCAATGTATGCAAGCATTGCTGGAAAAATAGCAAAAATTAAAGTTAGATTATATTGCCAGTGGGGAATAAGATATGTAGGATTTTCAGGAATAAAAAGAAAAATATTTAAAATATTAGAAAAAATTGTAGCTAAAAATTCAACATGGATTGAACCAGATAGTTATGGCAATTTAAAGTTTAGTCAAAGAGAAAAATTGTATTCACCCGAAAATAGTTCTGTGGTTTGGAACGGAAGTGCATCGGGAGTTAATCTGGAGAAATTCAACATAACAAATAAAGAAAAATGGAGAGGGGAAATAAGAAGCAAATACAATATTAGAAACGAAGAAATAGTTATAGGCTTCGTTGGAAGACTTGATAGAGATAAAGGAATAAATGAGCTATTAAGAGCTTTTTATTTGTGCAAAAATGAGAACATAGGATTAAAACTTTTACTTATAGGAAATGCGGATAAAACAGAAACTATTGATGAGGAACTATATAAAATTGCAAAAAAAGATGAAAATATTATATTTACTGGGAATGTAAAGGATACTGAGAGATACTTTTCAGCTATGGATATATTTACATTGCCCAGCTATAGAGAGGGATTTGGAAGTGTAGTAATTGAAGCAGAAACAATGGAAATTCCAGTAATTGTAACAAATATTCCAGGCCCAACAGATGCCATGGTAGAAAATGAAACAGGACTTGTAATTGAAAAAGCAAATGTAGAGGAACTAAAAAATGCAATAAAAAAATTAGCAGATAACCCATTCTTAAGAAATGAGATGGGAAAGAAAGGACATAAATTTTCAAAAGAAAATTTTGATGAGAATAGACTATTTGAATATATTTTAGAGGATAGAAATCGATTACTAGACTTATGAATTAAAGGAGTTTAAAATTGGAAAAGACCAAAATTTCAGTGATAATGGGAATATATAATTGTGAAAAATACTTAGAAGAAGCTATTAATTCCATAGTAAATCAAACATATAATAATTGGGAATTAATAATGTGTGATGATGGATCTACAGATAATACAGTTCTGATTGCTGAAAAATGCAAAAGAAAATTTCATCAAAATAAAATAGTACTGTTGAAAAACAAAGAAAATATGGGATTAAACTATACTTTGAATAAATGCCTAAAAATTGCAGAGGGAGAATACATAGCAAGACAAGATGGAGATGACATATCAATTCCATCAAGATTTGAAAAGGAAATTAATTTCCTAGAAAATCATACGGATTATTCATTTGTTAGCTCAAATATGATTTATTTTGATGAAAATGGAGAATGGGGAAAAAGCAATTTAATACAGGCACCACTAAAAAAGAATTTTGCACTAGGAACGCCGTTTTGTCATGCCCCTAGCATGATAAGAAAAGAAGTAATTGAACAAGTTGGAGGATACACTATAGACAAAAAATTGTTACGAGTTGAGGATTATGATTTATGGTTTAAATTATACGCTAAAGGCTATAAAGGATATAATATTGGTGAGGCATTATATAAGATGAGAGACGATAGAGAAGCTGTAAAAAGGAGAAATTTTCAAAACAGGATAAATGAAGCAAGAGTAAAACTTAAAGGCTTCAAAATGATAAAAATGCCAATTATATACTATATATATGTATTAAAACCATTATTGATAGGAATGTTACCTACAAAAATTTATATGAAATTACATAGATATAAATTAAAGGAGAAATAATTTTATGAAAAAAATTGGAATTATGACTCATCATAAATTTTACAATGCGGGCACTATGCTACAAGCTTATGCTCTTCAAAAAAAGATTGAGATGATGGGAGAAGAGGCAGAAATAATAAATTATACAACAGAAACATACAGAAGAACTACTAAAGAAAAAATATTTAGTATATTAAAAAATCCATACATAATTATAGAAAAGATTACTAAAAAGTATGAAAAAAAAGCAAATAAAAATAAAATAGAGCTAACAACAAAAGCATTTGATGAATTTCATAAAAAAATCAAAACATCAAAAGAATGTTTTAAAACAGAACAAGAGCTACAGAAAAATTGTACAGGTTATGATATATATATGACAGGAAGTGACCAAACCTGGAATCCTTACATACCAAGTAATCAAGAAGCATACTTATTAAACTTTGCACCAAAAGATAAAATAAGGGTTAGCTATGCACCAAGTATTGGAGGCAACAATATACCAGAGAAAAGTAAAGAATTATTTAAAACAAGCTTAGCCAATTTTAAAAATATATCATGCAGGGAAAAAATTGGAAAGGAAATATTAGAAAATATAAGCAATAAAAAGGTTGAACTTGTATTAGATCCTACTTTTCTATTAGACAAAGAACAATGGAATTCAATTTCCAAAGAAGTTTCAGTTGACAAAAAGTATTTATTGTGTTACTTCTTAGGAAGAAATAAACAAAATATAACAAAAGCAAATAAAATAGCAAAAGACAAAAATTTGAAAATTGTTTCAATATATACAATGGATGGTGGAAAAACTGCCAAATCGAATTTGAAGTTTGGAATTGGTCCAAGTGAATTCTTATATTTAGTAAATAATGCAGAATGTGTTTGTACAGATTCTTTTCATGGTGTTGCATTTAGCAGTATTTTTAATAAAGATTTTTATGCATTTAAAAAAAGAAAAGACAATAATAAATCAGACAATAATAGACTAATTGACTTGCTAGACAGACTCAACCTAGAAGATAGACTAATAAGCAATGATACAAATATAGAATATTCAAGTATTGACTATATGAAGGTAAATGAAAAATTAAAGCAGGAAAAGAAAAAATCAGAAGAGTATTTAGCAAAGTGTATAAACTCATAATGAGGTGATTAAATGAATATTTGCGAAAAAAGTAATTGCACTGGTTGTGGTTCATGCTTTAATATATGCCCAACTTCAGCTATAGAAATGGTTGAAAATGAACAAGGTTTTATTGAACCTAGGATAGATGAGAAAAAGTGCATTAACTGTGGATTATGTAAAAATAAATGCCCAAGCATAAATAGTATTAAAACTGAAAAAATCAAAGAAACCTATGCGGCAACGAGCAAAAATAATGAGACAGTCCTTAAAAGTTCTTCAGGTGGAATTTTTTCAGAGATTGCTAATTATGTTATAGAAAACAATGGATGTGTTTTTGGAGCAGCATTTGATGAGAACTTACAAGTAAAACACATCTTGATAGAAAAAAAAGAAGAAATAAGTAAATTGAGAGGCTCAAAATATATACAAAGTAACACAGGTACAACATACAAGGCTGCCCAAAAAGAACTTGAAAAGGGGAGAACTGTATTATATACTGGTACTCCTTGTCAAATAGCTGGTTTAAAGAGCTTTTTGGGTAAGGAATATCCTAGCCTTATAACAGTTGATTTAATATGTCACGGGGTTCCCTCACAAAATTTCTTCAATAAATATATAGAATATATTTCTAAGGGTAAAAAAATAAGGGATTACAATTTTAGACATAAAGAAAAAAATGACACGAACTGCATGATTCTTACATATAAGTTAAACAATAAAATAATTAAAATAAAAAATCCGTTCGTAGATTCATATTATTATGCATTTTTAAATGGATACATATATAGAGATAATTGTTACCAATGTAAGTATGCAAATTGTAATAGAATAGGTGATATTACAATTCGGAGATTTTTGGGGAGTAAATGAATATTATGATACGTTTAAAAACACCGTAGGTGTATCAGCTGTATTAATAAATACTGAAAAAGGAAAATTTATATTAGAAAAAATAAGTGACAAGATTAAAATAATAGAAACAGATATAGAAAAAATTAAGAAAAAAAACCACAACTTATCTTCTCCAACTGTCAAACCTCAAATAAGAGAAAATATTTTAAAAGATGTACAACTAAAAGGATATAAATATATCAAGAAAAAATATTTAACTGTAGATAAAATTTGGAAACTAAAATTGAAAAGTTTAGTTCCTCTCAAATATAAGGAGCATATTCAATGTTTTATGATGAAATTAAAACCGAAACAAATAGGGAAAAAATAAGAATAAAAATATTTTACTTACCAATACTGTTTATGTTATTTTTTATTGGACAATCTGGTTTTGGAAAAGGATTATTTCAAAATATGGGATTAGACTTTATATTGCTAATAGTATTTGTACTAATATATATTAGGAAAATAAAGTTTATTCCTCCAAAAGTAAGGCTTACACATATTGTGCTAATACTGTATACTTTAATTATTACCATAATAGGTGAGGACTATAAAAATTGGTTTGTAAGCATTGCAACACTCAGTGTAATTGCAGTGTTTGTAAATATGGATATAAATTTGGAAGAGTTAAAATTTAGTTTACTTATGACATCCTGTTTGGGAGTAATGGTGCTTATTATATATAATTACACAAATCTTTTAATAAATTGGAATCCAAATTCAGTAGGCACATTTGCAAGCTTTGCGATATTAAGTATTTTATTATTATATAAAATAGAAAAAAAATATACGAAAAAAATATTATACTTTTTATTAATTCTCCTATCAGCGTATGTGATATTTTTAACCAAAAATAGAAATTCATTATTAGTATTTTTCATAGCATTTATAGCTGTAGCATTAATACCTGAGAAAAAATGGAATAATAAAAAAATATATATTTTCTTTATCATAGGAATTTCCGCAAGTTTAATTATTCCTAATATATATAGATTTATAAGCCAAAGTAGTTTTATTAGTGCTGTAACAAATTGGGTAGCAAAAATATCTGGAAAAAATACATTACTATCAGGTAGAGATGATTTTTGGATATATTGTATGAATCTAATTGAAGAAAATTTTATTTTTGGAAGAGGAAAGTCATTATATAATTATATTTATGCACACAATATGTATTTTTCAATAGTATATTTCTTTGGAATAATTGGATATATACTGTATGCTATATTTCTATTTTCGACAATATCAGAAACTATTAAGAATAAAAGTTTTATAGGTAAGTATTGTGTTTTAATATTTATAGCAATTCTATTTGGACAAATAATGGAAAACAGTTTATTTACTGCCAATTCTAATATATTTATGCCTTATATTTATATTTCCATTGGACTAAATAGAAAGATAAGAGAAGGAGAAAATACTGATGAAATTAATAACAATATTCACACCGACATTTAATAGAAAAGAACAATTAAAAGTATTGTATGCATCATTATGCAACCAGACAAATAAGGACTTTATATGGCTAATAGTTGATGATGGTTCCACAGACAATACTGAAGAATTAGTAAGTGAATGGCAAAAACAAAATATTATAGAAATAAAATATATTAAGCAGAAAAATGGTGGAAAATATAAGGCTGTTAATACAGGAGTTATAGAATGTACAACAGAGTTATTTGGGTTTGTTGATTCAGATGATTATTTCTTGCCAGATACAGTAGAAACTTTTCTAAACGAATGGAGTGCAGTAAAAAATAAAAATAGAGTTGCAGGAATAGTAGGCAGAAGACAAACAAATAAAAACAAAATTGTAGGAAAACAGTTTGAGTTTGATAAAAAAATTACAAATGAAAATAAGCTATTAAAGAAATATGGATATTATGGTGATACTTGTAGGATGTATAGAACAGATATACTAAGAAAAAACTTATATCCAAATATCGAAGAAAAGTTTATTCCAGAACACGTAATGCTTTCGCCAATAAATAACAAATATGATTTATTATTCTTAAATAGAGCACTTTCAGTGTCAGAATATTTAGAAGATGGCTATACATTACAATATAAGGAACTATTAATTAAAAACAAAAAAGGCCACTTATTAGGGCTAAATGAGGAAATAAATGTGCTTAAAAAAGGACTTCTTCACAGTATAAAATATACAATTTTGTATATTTTATGGGGAAAAAATCAAAATTTAAGTAGCTTTAAACAATGCAAAAATAAATTGTTGTATATTACTTTAATGCCAACTGCTCTATTGCTTTATTGGTGCGATATACCAAGATGGTACAATTCAAATGATAAAGAAAAAATAATAAAGAAAATTAAAACGAAAATACAAACATTCACAGCTTTTTTGAAATCTTTCAAAGGCACAAATGCTAATATTATGAATACAGCAGATACGATAGACTATATACTTAAAGAAAAAAAATCTGTTATTAGATTTGGTGATGGGGAATTTAATTTCTTTAGAGGTTATGGAGTAAAATATCAAAAATATAGAGATGAAATTTTGAATGAATTTGAGAACATAATAAGCCAATATGATGAAAATTCAAAATTCTTATTGTGTGTACCAAAAACATTTTTTGAAATGAATGGCTTTGAACTGCTGAGAAACCGTCAATATTTTTTATGTTGGAGTTATGCAAGATATTGCTTTAATAAGAAATTTAAAAAAGACGTATTATATGGAGATGCTTTTATTTTTGCGAAGCAAAATAAGAGCTTATATGCTAAGCTTTTTAATAATGCTGAAATAGAAAATGTAATATTTGTGCATAATAATGAAAAGTTTGCAAAAGAATTAGAACATACCTATAATAAGAAAGTATATTTTATAAAAACTCCAGAAAATGATTCTTTCTTTGAGAACAAGGAAATATTGAAAAAAATAATATATCAGTATAACAATTTAGAAAAAGTATTAGTTATTATTTCATCACGGTCCAAATGGGAAAATCTTGGTAAAAGAATTAAGCAATATGAAAATATGGAGTATTGATGCTGGACATTGTTGGGATATGCCGCTTAATACACCAGAAAAGGAGTAATATGGAAAAAAGTAAATTTATTAAAAATTCAATTATTTATTTTATAGGAAATGTATTAACAAAGATTTTATCATTTTTATTAATCCCGTTATATACAAGCTATATTTCAACAGCAGATTATGGGTACTATGACCTAACTATTTCTATAATTTCACTTGTTGTTCCAATTACTTTTTTTCAAATATGGGATGGAATGTTTAGGTTTGTGTATGATTACAATGAAGATTCAGAAAAGAACAAAATAATTTCAAATGGATTATTTGTTTGTTTTATAGGAGTAATAATATATGTTTGTGAAATCTACATAGCCAAAAATATATTTAAATTAAATATTGAAAATGCATATTTGCTTGCTTTTTATGGAATTGCATTTGCATTACAATATATGTATGGAACAATAGCAAGAACATATAAACAAAACAAACTATATGCTGTCTCTGGGGTTATTAATACACTAGTCAATTTAACACTAAATCTATTTTTAATAAAATATGTAAAAATGGGAATAGAATCACTTTATATTTCATTTTTTTGCGGAAGCATTGTACAAGTATTAATAATTGAGCATAGAATAAAACCTTTAAAAAATTTTAAAATTAAATACTTAAACATGAAGCAAATAAAAAAAATGATTCAATTTTCAATGCCAATAGGAGTATCAACAATAGCAATATGGTTATTGACTGGATATGCAAGGTTAAAAATTTCAAATGAATTAGGAGTTGATTACAATGGCATTTTTGCTATCGGCACAAGATTTTCAAGCATTATAATTTTAATTGTAAGTGTATTGCAAATGTCTTGGCAAGAGATGTCATACGAATTGGTTAAAGAAAAAGAGAAAAAATCTTATTACGAAAAAGGGTTACAAACTTTTTATAACATGATATTTTGCGGAACAATATTTGCAATTTCATCAACACAAATATTATTTGAGTTTTTAGTTGCAAAATCATACTATAATGCGATATACATAATGCCTTTAATATATGTATATACGGCACTAAGCTCTTTTAATGGATTTCTCAGTACACAATTTCTTGCGGAAAAAAATTCAAAGGTTACTTTTTATTCAGTTGTTATAGCTGCAATTTGTAATATTGTATTGATTAATATATTGATAAAAAGGTTTATGCTAGTTGGAGTTTGCATTTCTTTAATAATAAGTTTTATAATTAATGCTGTAATAAGACTATACTTACTAAGAAAAAAATATAAGCTACAATTAGACTATAAAAAAACAGTACTATCAGTAATTATTATTTGCGTTTACGTACTTGCATATTATACTGGAATAAAGATATTAAATATGGCAATGTTAATTATTTCAATAGTTATAGCTCTGATAATATTTAAAAGTGAAATATTATATTTATATAATAAAATAACTCAAGGAAGGAAAAAAATATATGATACCTAAAAAAATACACTATGTATGGGTTGGAAACAATCCAAAACCTAAGGAGGTTTTAAAGTGCATTAATACATGGAAAAAATATATGCCAGAATATGAAATAATAGAGTGGAATGAAAAAAATTTTAACATAAATAGTCATCCGTATGTTATGAATGCATATAAAGAAAAAAAATGGGCTTTTGTAAGTGATTATATTAGAATGTATGCTATCTATAACCAAGGAGGTATATATTTTGATACAGATGTAATAGCATTGAAAAGTTTAAATGATATGTTAGAAAATGAGGCTTTTATAGGATATGAAGATAAAAATATTCCATTTACAGCAGTATTTGGAGCAGTACCAAAGCATCCGTTTATTAAAAGAATTTTGCAGGAATATGATAAATTAGACCAGAAATATGAAAGCTCTGCAACAAATACAAAAATTATTTCCCAAATTTTAATAGATGAATATAATTGCAAATTAGGAGATATAGACCAAAAATTGAAAGATAATTTAGTAATATATAATAGCAAAATACTTTGCAAACCATCTTTTAAATCCAAAACCATACACACATTTTCTAGTAGTTGGGTAAATAAAAAAAGCTGGATTAGTAAACTTGATACAAAGTTTAAACTATCTTTGGATAACAAATTTAAAATATTATTATATAAGTTTTTTGAATTATTAATAATAAAGCCAAAGCAGATTATTAGAAATTATATAAACCGTTTAAAAAAAATTTAAATCCATAAAAGGAGCCATCCATGAAACAAAACCTAATCACAATAGCCATAACAATACTAATAATAGCCTTACCAATAGCAATAATTCCAAATGCAACCCTATATAACTTACCCAAAATATGGATTTTAGCAATAGGAGGAATAACTTTATTAATATTGCTACTGGTAAATTATAAGAAATTAAAATTGGATAACAAAGACTATGTAATACTAGCATTTGCAGTATTAGTATTTATAAGCACAATGCTCTCAAGTAAAGTAAAAATATCAATTATAGGGGAAACAAACAGATACGAAGGAATGATAGCATTTTATACGTATATACTAATATATTTTTGTGCAAAAAAGTTTTTAAAATACAAAAACAATAAAACATTACTAAATATTTTACATGCGATATACATTGTAATAAGCATTTTAGGAATTTTGCAGTATTATATTAAACTTCCAACAAATGCTTTAATTCCAATATTTAATAAAGGAACATGTGGAACTTTTGGAAATACTAATTTTATGGGAAGCTTTATAAGCATGGGAATACCAATATTTATAATAATATATATTACAAAAAATAATAAAATAAGCTTTTGTACAAGCCTATTAGTATTCTTTAATTTAATAGCATGTCAGGCAAGAAGCGGTTGGATTGCATTTGCTATTTTTAGTGTTTTAATGCTTATATATTTAATAAAAAATAAGAACAAAGAATACGCAAAAAGAGCATTAATTTTATTAGTATGTTTTATAACAATATTTGGAGTAATATATTTACCACAAAGCAGTAAAGTTAGAATCAAAATAGAACAAGTAAAAAATGATGTAACAGTTGTAAAAACAAGTGGAATAGATGATAAGCTAGGCTCTAATAGAATTCAAATTTGGAAAGTAGTAATAGAATTAATAGAGAAACACCCAATATTTGGTGTAGGAACTGATAATTTAAAAAATGGAGTAGGGGAAAACTTAACTGAAACAAGTATAGATTTTATACAAAGAGCAAAAGGAATAATGGATAAAGCACATAATGAATATCTTCATATTGCAGTAACTATTGGAATACCAGCGTTAATTTTATATTTAACATTTATTGCTTTAGTAATACTGCCAAATATCAAAAAAATATTTAAAAAAGAAAGCATATTTATTATTTTGAGTGTGATAATTAGTTATTTAGCTCAGGCGTTTTTTAATATAAGTACAATAGGCATAGCTCCATTATTTTGGGTAGCTTTAGGAATCTTAGATAACAAGAATTTTGAAAACATATAAAAAATATATTGAAAAAATAAAAATTAAAATGTATAATAATTAAAAAATACAAATGAAAGAGGTAAAAAAATGGAAGAATTAGATTTAAAGGAACTATTTACTATTTTTTGGGAGAGAAAAACACAAGCAATATTAATAATATTAGTATTTGCAATTATAGGAATGACATATTCATACTTCATGGTAGAACCAGATTACAAGGCAACTACTAAATTAGTTTTAACACAAAGCTCTGTAGATTCTAAAGACGACTCTATTACACAAGCTGATGTAACATTAAATTCAAAACTTGTCTCAACTTATGGAGAAATTATTAAAACAGATAATGTATTAAAAACAGTTGTAAATAATATAAATAATCCAGATATTACAATTAAAGATATTAAAGAAAATGTAACTGTAAAATCAGTTAAAGAAACTGAACTATTGGAGATTACAGTAAAAAATGCTAACCCAAATTATGCAGCTCAAATTGCAAACGAAATTGCAAAGGTTTTCTGCGAAAGAGTTGTAGAGATTTATAGCATAAGCAACACTTATGTATTAGATAGAGCTGAGCCAGATGCAACACCATATAATATTAATCACATAAAGGATATAGCTGTTTTTGCATTTATAGGTGTAATAGTGGCAGTAGTATATATATTAATCGCTAATATGCTAGATAATACAATAAAAACTGAACAAGATATAGAAAAAATTGGCGGATTACTTGTATTAAGCACAATCCCAGATTATTCATTAGAAAACAAAAGAGGAGGAAGAAGAAAATGAAAAGAGAACTTGTAACATATAGAAATCCAAAATCACCAGTTGCAGAGACATTTAGAACATTAAGAACAAATATACAATTTATGAATGCAAAGAGAAATTTAAAATCAATTTTAATAACTTCTACAATGCCAGGAGAGGGCAAAAGCTGGGTATCAGCTAACCTTGCAACTACTTTTGCACAAGCAGGCAAAAAGGTAATTCTAATAGATGCAGATATGAGAAAAGGTACACAGCATAAAATGTTTACAGTAGAAAGTAGACCAGGTTTATCTAACTACTTATTAGATGTAAGCGAAAATGAAACAGTTGATATTTTACAATATGTAAAAAGAACAGGTGTGGAAAATTTATATTTAATAACTTGCGGTAATGTTCCACCAAATCCATCAGAACTATTAGCATCAGAGGGAATGATTAACATGGTTGAAAAACTAAAAAGAACTTTTGATATATTAATATTTGATGGTACACCAGGAATAATTGTTACTGACGCAATGATTGTATCAAGATTAGTTGATACAACAATAATTGTTGTTGCACACAATGAAACAAAGAAAGATAATTTACAAAAAGTGAAGAAAAATCTAGAAAGTGTGGGTGCTTCTGTTGCTGGAGTGGTAATAAACAAAGTGCCAGTTAATGCAAAAAAATATGAAGATTCATATTACTATGGAAGTGCTAGTGATAAAACTCATGATGAGTATGATCTATTTGAGAAGAAGGAAAAACAAATAAATAATGAGCAAAAGGTATTAAATCAGCTAGATGAATTATTCAAAAATAGAAAGGAGCAATAAATGATAGATATACATTCACATCTTATACCAAATGTAGATGATGGAGCAAAATCACCAGAGGAAACAATTGAACTAATAAAAGAGGCTAGAGAAGCGGGTATAACAGACATAATTTTAACACCACATTATATTATAAATTCTTATGAGCAAAATGCTGAAACATTAATTCTTTTGAAAGATAAGCTCCAACAGATAATAAACAGTGAGAACATAAAAGTCAATTTACATATTGGGATGGAAGTGTATATAACAGACAACCTAGTGGAAATATTAAAACAAAATAAAATACTAACACTAGCAGGTAGCAAATATTTACTGATGGAATTACCACTTAATACCAATGTTCAATATTTGGATATGGTTATATTCAAATTAATAGAAAACAACATAATACCAATAATAGCACATCCGGAACGTTATAAATTTGTACAGGAAGACCCAAGTAAGGTAAGAGAGCTTATAGAAAGTGGATGTTTAATACAAAGCAATATTGGTAGTATTTTAGGTATTTACGGAAAAAAAGCGAAAAAAACAATTAAGTATTTATTAAAAAATGATTTAATAAATTTTATAGCGACAGATACTCACAGAAAAAATACTATATATCCTTTACTCGAAAAAGGAATTAAAAAAATTGAAAAAATAACAGGAAAAGAAAAGGCTGAAGAACTAACAAATCTAAATGTGCAGAAAATATTAAATAATACATAAATGGAGAAAAATATGAAAAGAAAGATTTTTATTATAACTTTTATTATAATTAACTTAATAATTCCCACTATAGCAAATGCTGTTGAAATTGAAAATGTTTTAACAGATAATAATACGACTCAAGGAGAAACCCCAAAACCTCCAGTTGAAGACAATAATAATGTAACAGAGACAGAACCACCGCAAAATCCAACTATTCCAGAAGAAAATACTCCTCAAGAACCAGAACAAACCCCAGAAAATAACGAGCAAGAACCTGAACCACCGCAAGAAATAGAAGAACCTCAAGAATCAGAAGTAACTCAAGAACCAACAATACCAACAAATGTTGAAAAACAACCAACAACATATTATCAAGATGAGTATACTTACGAAAAATCTAGCAATAATTATCTAAATTATTTAAAAATAGAAAACATAGAATATGAACCAGAATTTAATAAAGAAACAACAGAATACTATGTAATAGTCGACTTAGATGTTGAGCAGTTAGAAATTACAGCTACTGCGGAAGATGAAAATGCTACAGTTCAAATTACTGGAGATACTGAATTAGAAGAAGGAGAGAATATTATAACAATAATAGTTACAGCTGAGGACGATTCACAAAGAAAATACAAACTTATTGTTACAAAAACTGATAATACTGAACTTGCAAATGCTAATTTAAAGAGCTTAAGAATAAAAGGTTTTGAAATATACCCAATATTTTCAAAGAGAATTTACAAATACAATATTACAATAAACGAAAAAGTAAATCAACTTGAAGTATTAGCAGAAGCAGAAAATGAAAAAGCAAAAATTGAAATTAAGGGTAACAATGATTTAAAAGAAGGTAATAATACAATAATAATTACTGTGACTGCTGAAGATGGAGAAACCAAAAGAGAATATAGCATAAATACATTTATATCATCCTCATCAGTTGAGATTAAAAAAGAAAATAAATTACCTGCAATAATTGCAATAGGAATTGGAATAATAATTGCATTTATATTATTTATACATATATTAAAAAATAAAAAATAAACTCTGCTTAGCAGAGCTTATTTTTTACTGTTTTTTCATTTTAGGTTTTGCAACAAGAGAAGCAATATATCCAAAGAATATTGCCGCTGCAATGCCACCAGCAGCTGCTGCTGTACCGGCCAGTAAATGCACCTATTATGCCGTCTGTTTCAGCTTTTTTTATTGCTCCCTTTGCAAGCAAATTACCAAAACCTGTTAAGGGAACTGTTGCTCCTGCACCTGCGTAATCAACTAATTTTTGATATATACCGTAGGCCACCTAAGATTGCACCAATAGTTACAAAAGTTACTAATATTCTGGCAGGTGTAAGTTTTGTTTTGTCAATAAGAATTTGACCAATTATACATATAGCTCCACCAACTATGAAAGCTCTTAGTAACATCATCCAATCTAAATTATTAATAAAATCTTGCATTTTTACTCCTTTCTAATCTAATTGCCTATAAGCATAAAGAATAGCTTTTAAACAATTATATTTCACTTTCAATCGCAATCGCATGTGCAATTCCAGGTATACTTTCTCCTTGTTGATTACTAGTAGAGTTTGTTAAAGCTCCTGTTGCAATAAGAAGAATTTTTTTCAAATCCTTTTGCTTTAATTTATTGAATAAATATCCAGAAAAAATTGTAGCACAGCATGCACAACCACTACCACCAGAATGAGTATCTTGAGCTTCTTTATCAAACATTAAAACACCACAGTCATTATAGTTTGCCTTGATATTATATCCTTTTGTCATAGCCATTTCTGATAATATTTCTTTTCCAATATATCCTAAATCTCCAGTTAAAATAGCGTCATAATAACTAGGCTTTCTGCCAGTATCTTTAAAATGAGCAACAAGCGTATCTAATGCAGCAGGTGCCATTGCTGCTCCCATATTATTGGCATCTTTTATTCCCATATCAATTACTTTACCAGTGGTAATATAAGTAACATAAGGTCCATTACCACATTTTGATAAAATCGCAGAGCCTGCACCCGTAACTGTCCATTGAGAAGTTGGAGGCCTTTGATTTCCAAGTTCTAATGGAAATCTAAATTGCTTTTCGGCACTACAAAAGTGGCTAGAAGCGGAAGCTATACATTTATCAGCTGCACCACCATCTATGAAAACAGATGAAAGTTGCATTCCCTCAACAAATGTTGAACAAGCACCAAATATACCATAAAGAGGAATTCCCAGTTCCCTTAAACCAAAACTTGAAGAAATACATTGATTTAATAAATCTCCCGCAAAACAATAATTAATATCTGTTGAAGATACACCTGCCTTCATTATATTCATATTAACAGTTTCTTTTATAATCTTGCTTTCAGCCTTTTCCCAAGTTTTTTCTTCCCAGAATTCATCCTCTAAGCATTTATCAAAATAATCTGCCATTGGCCCTTGTGCTTCTTTGGGACCAACAATGGAAGCTGTTTCTAATATTGTAATTGGATTATCAAACTTAATTGTTTGGCTTCCTAATCTTTTCATTTTATCACGTTCCTTTCAAAAATAATATTAAACACCTGTAAAAATTAAGTAGCAAATTCCAACTAGAATAGATGTTGATATACCATAAACAAGTACTGGACCTGCTACTGTAAACATTTTTGCTCCAACTCCCATAACGTAACCTTCAGACTTATATTCAATAGAAGGAGAAACGATAGAATTAGCAAAACCAGTAATAGGAACAAGTGAACCAGCTCCAGCAAATTTTCCTATTTTATTAAATATATTAAGAGAGGTTAAAAATGCACTTAAAAATATTAATGAAATCGAAACAACAGTTCCACTCATTTCAATATCTAAACCTCTATATTTACAAATCTCCATTATAATTTGACCAAGTGCACATATTAAGCCACCAACCCAAAAACTGTTGAAGCAATTTTTAAAGATAGGAGAATTAGGAGACTTTTGCTTTACATATTCTTGATATTCTTTATTTGTATTAATAGGCTTCATAAAAATCACCCCCTGTTATTATCAACATTAAAAGTTAAATCCATAGTTGCGTAATACTTAATAATTTTATTACCATCAATCTTTGCTTTTTGCTCTAAAATTGTAATTCCAGTTAAATAATCTATTGTATTTGAGGCTTCTTGAATTGTTTTTACAATAGCATCTTTCCAAGAAACCTCTGAAGAACCAGTTAATTTCAAATGCTTTTCTGTGCTCATAACAAAATAATACCTCCATTTTAATAGTTAAATTAATAAGAATAGTGTTTACA
This sequence comes from uncultured Clostridium sp., assembly GCA_900553365.1. Classification (GTDB taxonomy): domain Bacteria; phylum Bacillota; class Clostridia; order TANB77; family CAG-508; genus UMGS1781. The sequence goes on along the minus strand of USDL01000003.1, from coordinate 61,092 downwards.
AATGTAACAAAAAAATACATAAATTTAATAAAAAACAGAAATGTTGCAAAAATATTACAATTATATTACATTTTCGACAAAAGTATTGACTATGCAAAAAAATAGTTTAAAATAGAGTTAAAGAAAACGTTAAAACTAAGGAGATAAAAAATGCCAAGTTGTTTAGGAATGTATATTCAGAATAATTTAATAAAATATGCTAAAATTTCTAAAGAACATAACGAATTTAAAGTTGAAGCTTATGGCGTTAAGTTCTTTGATTTAAATATAGAAGAAACCATAGAACAAATAATAAAAGAAACATTTAGTTTTCAAATACCAATAAGCGTTAACATAGAAAAAGAACATTATGCATATTCGAATGTATTTAATTTACTAAAACCAAATGACATGGAAAAAGCAATTGAAACAGAATTTGAATTTTTCTGCAACAATAACAATAAAAACAAAAATACTATTGAATTTAGAAGATTAAAGGCAGACAATTTAGAAGATAGAGATAAAATTAGAGTTGTTTACACATATATTGATAAAGCAAACATAGTAGAAAGATTACAACTTTTAGATAAATATAGAGTACAAAATATATCACCAATATCAACAATAATACCAGTTTTAAATAGAGCAGTTTTACAAGATAATTGCGTGGTAGTAAACTTAGAAGAACAAACTGAAATTACAACAATAATAAATGGCAAAATATATAAAATAGACAAAATTGAAGAAGGAATGGCAGAAATTTTAAAATCTATTGCTGAAAAAGAAAATTCAATACAAAGAGCTTATGAAATTTGCAAAAACACAACAGTTTATACAAAATCAGGTCAAAATCTAAAAATAGAAGGTAATGAATACTTAGACGAAATAATAACTACACTAGTTGAAATCATAGAAAAAGTAAAAGAAAACATTACAAACAGCGGATTAGAAATTAATAGCATATATTTAACTGGTATGGGACTTATAATAAATAATATTGATTTACTTTTCCAAGAGAGCTTTATTAATAAAAAATGTGAAATACTAGTACCATATTTTGTTGAAAAAACTAATATAAAAATAAATATTAAAGACTATATTGAAGTAAACTCAGCAATTGCATTAGCTCTACAAGGTCTAGATACAAAAAATCAAGATACAAACTTTAGCGATAAAGCTAAGAGAAGACAACAGATTTGGGCATTACTTACAAGCGATGTTGGAAAAGGTAAAAGCAAGATATTAAGCCAAAAACCTAAGAAACCTAAAGCAACTTTCAAAGAAATAATGAATGCTGAATTAGATTTTACAGATAAAGTTTTACTAAGAGCTGTAACAACAATGCTACTTGCAATAATCTTTTACACAGCAACAACAGAAGTTATTTCAAAACAAATCAACAATAAAATTGAAGAAGCTCAAACAACAATAAGCGAAAGCAAACAACAGATAGAAAAAATTGGTCAATATACTTCAATGATTAATACAAGAACATCTTCATATCAAAGTATGATAGATAAAATAAATGAGCAAAATGAAAGAATAAGCGAAGAATATTCAAGTAAGAATGCAATTCCAAACTTATTGAACAGAATTATGAACAAAATTCCAACTGGAGTACAACTATTGTCAATAGAAAATGCAACAGGCAAAAATGTAACAATAACAGCACAAGCAGAAAAATATGACCAGTTAGGGTACTTTAAAGCAACTCTAGAAGAGGAAGGAATTTTAACAAATATTACAACAACAAAAGGCGTTAAACAAGACAACCTAATAGGAGTAACAATAACAGGACAATTACCTTATTAATAGAAAAGTAAAGGAGAAAACATGAAAAAGTTTCTTATATCCGTTTTACTAGTGCTACTGGTTGTATTAATGTATATTTTAGCAATAAAAAATGTTCAACTTAAGACCGCAAGTTTTGAATGGAAAAGCAAAAATATTCAAGATGTAAAGGATTTAAGTGGTACACTTGATATAACTATTGCAAATGCAACTCAAATAAAACAACAAGATTATCCAGAGAGCATAAGAAAATTAGAAGAATCAATGAATAATTTGAAAAAAACAAAAGCAAACTATGAAGCAAAAGCTAAATATATTGAAGAAAATGTTGAATTAGGCATTATACCTACAAAAGAATACAAAATTGAAAGACTATGGATAGCACTAGGAAAGTATGCTAAAGCTGAAAATATAAATTTAAAAGTAGACGTAGTAGATTCAACAATAAGCGGAAAATATGATTTAGAAGTTACAGCAGAGGGTGAATATGTAAATATAACAGATTTTATTTATGACATTGAAAAAGATGATACATTAGGATTTAAAATACTAAACTTTAAACTAATACCAAAAGTATTAGATACAAATTCAACTAAAACAACAGATAATGAACAAAACAATAACACAGGGAATAATACTACTCAAACAACAACAAATACAAATACTGATAGATTAAAAGCAACTTTTAAAATAGAGGGAGTAGGAATAAAATTCGATTAAGGAGAGTTCCAAAATGGTAAAATCAGTAATTAAAGAAATTTTGATAATAATACTATTAATTGTTGCTATATTGCTGATACTAGGTATAATGTTTTACGAATATACACCAAACTCTAAACAAGTACCAACGGCAGTAGCAGAATACACATTATCAGCTGATATTGAAAAAGAGTTAAATGAAACAATAAAAGCTCAAGAAACACAAAACATAATTGAAACATATAGAGTTGATGATGATGATTTAGCACTAGATAGAAGAAAAAAGATTTATGAAGAAGGAAAAATTAATCCATTCTCAAAATCAGCAGAAGATCCAAGTAGCAGTAATAATTCAAGCAGCAATACAAATTCTTCAGGAAATTCACAAGGAACAGGAAATGAGGGTAAATTATTAAATACTGTTAAATAATTAATTTTAGGTAATATTTATTAAATTAAATATATACAAAAGACAAGATAAAAGGGAGGTGAAATTTATGAAAAATCAAAAAGGTATTACTTTAGTTGCATTAATTATAACAATAGTTGTTATGTTAATATTAGTTGCAGTTACAGTAGCAGTTGTTGTAAACTCTGACTTAATTGGAAATGCTGAAAAAGCTGGAAAAGCATACGAAGGAGCTGATGATAAATTAAAAAATGTTGGATCTGAAAATATAATCAGCAATAATACAGCATCTGTAGGAAACTACATGTTAAATGCAGGAATTACTCCTTAATTTAAGATGAATTAGAATTGTATTTATAGGCATATGCATAAAATATGTATATGCCTAATTCTATAAAAAGGGTGAACAAAATTGAACGCTATTATTTATTTCTTTATGTTTACAATGGGGGCAGTTTTAGGCAGTTTTTATACTTTAGCAGTATATAGAATTCCTTTAAAACAAGACATTACGCATACCAGATCATATTGCCCAAAGTGTAATCATAAATTAAATTTCTTGGATTTAATTCCAATATTAAGTTATATATTTTTAGGTGGAAAATGCAGATACTGCAAAGAAAAAATAAGACCAAGGTATCTTATATTAGAAGTTTCATCTGGACTTGTGTTTCTTTTATTTGCTATTTTACTTAAAATAGATTTACTAAATATAAATTACTCAAAAATTGCAACACTAATTTTCGGAGTTCTATTTTTAAGTACAGTTTTTATAATTATTGGAATTTTTAAAGAATATAAAAAAATACAACAATCAGTATTCAATTTTGGTATTTTAGCTGAAGCATGCTATATGATATATCTATACATATTGGATACTAGTATATATAGATATATTATATACTTAGTAACTCTAACGTTAATGACAATTTTTAATAATAGAAAAGAAACAAATGAAAAACTAAAAATAATGTCATTTGTATTATTTACAATTTTGGGTATAGTAGAAATGGCAACTATAATTTTCTAAAATTCTAAATTAGTAAAATACAAAATGTTTAACCATTTTGAGAAAGGAATATATGGCTAAAATAAACATATTTAAAGAAAAAAAAGGAATTATTGTGGCAGATGCCATTGTAGCAATATTAATAATACTTCTTTTTGCTGGAATTGTAACCTCAATAACAATTAATATTTTTTCAGAAAAAACAAAGATTAAATTAAATAGTATGTACTTAGATGTTGTTACTGAAATATTAGAATATGTTCAGCAGGCAGACTTTAAGGATGTAACAGAAGCAAATTTAATTAACTATGTAAATGCAAAAGATTCAGAATATTTTAGTGCAGGTTCATCATTAGAAAACCTAACAACTCCGTATAAAATACAAATAAATGTAGATAACTATATTCCTGAGAACAGTGAAGTACAACTTGATTTGGTTAAAATTATACACATAAAGATGCAAAAAACTGTAGGAGATAAAACTTATGAAAAGAGTGTTTCAAAATTAAAAAAGGCTAATGAAAGCGACTTGATAGAAATATTCGAAAATGGAAGTTTATAGTAATATGTAAAAATATATTTTAAAATTTAAAGAAATGTATTATAATTAACTATATAAATAAACGAAAGGAGTCTAGATTATGGATTCAAAAAGAAGAGGCCCAATTGGAATTGAATTGGTAAGAAGAGGAATATTAACACAATCTGATATCGATAAGGCATTAGAATATCAGAGAAGAAACCCAAGCAAAAAGATAATTGAAATTATCAATATTTTAAATTTATGCGATCAATACACCTTATTACAAATACTAGGAGAAATTCTTGATGAGAAAGCAGTGATGTTTTCTTATGCTGATGTAAAAATTGATGTTAAAAAATATATATCATTAGATATGGCAAGAAAATATCTAGCAATACCTTTTGAAATTGTAGGTGATAGAGTAAAAGTATGTTTTGCAGATAGTAGTTCTAAAGCATCTACTGAAGCTGTTAGGTTAGTATTGCTTAATAAAGGCTTAGTAATGGACAAATATGTAACCTTTGAGAAAAACATAAAATCTGTTTTGAATTCGCTAGAAGGAACAGATTCTGAAAATATAGATACTGGAGAGGATGCAACCACTTTAATAGATAGCATTATAAAATCTGCAATGAGAAAAAGAGCGAGTGATATACATATAGAACCATTAGAAGATTCTGTTAGAGTAAGATATAGAATTGATGGTGAATTAATAAAAGCAACAGAGATTAAAAAGGAAAAACAGGGACAAATAATAGGTAGATTAAAAGCTATATCTAACATGTTCCAAGAAAAGCAAGAATCTCAAGATGGTAGAATTATACTTTACCCAGATTACAACATTCGTGTGTCTTCACAGAAGAATATTTATGGAGAAAAGTTTGTTTTAAGATTACTAAAGAAAAACATGAGCATTATGGGCTTAGAAGAACTTGGATTTAACCAAACAGATGAAGAGATTAGAAAAAAACTTAACAAAAGAAATAGTATAACAGTTATTGCAGCACCAACAGGTGAAGGTAAAACAACAACTTTATATAGTATAATAGATTACTTAAATAATCCAAATATAAATATAACAACTATTGAGGACCCAGTTGAAATTCGTATACCAGGTTTAAACCAAATAGAAATTTCAGAAAAACTAAGATTTTCTGATTCATTAAGAACAGTATTAAGACAAGACCCTGATATAATTCTTGTTGGAGAAATAAGAGACCAGGAAACAGCAGAAATTGCAATGCAAGCTGGTCAAACAGGACATTATGTTTTATCAACAATCCACACAATAGATAGCTTAGAAGTTATAACAAGATTAAGAAAAATGGGAATATCTGATTACGACATTTCAAGTACCTTAGCAACATCAATATCACAAAGATTAGTGAGAAGATTATGCCCAAAATGTGCTAAAAAAAGGGAATTTACAGAAGAAGAAAAGAAAATCATGAAGAATTTTGCAAAAAGATATAATCAAGAAATAGATTTTACAGATAAATATACTTATACACCAGTAGGTTGTAAAGAATGTAATCAAACAGGCTATTTGGGAAGAATTGGTATTTTTGAAATTTTAACAATAACAGATGAAATAAAAGAACAAATAATACATGGAGCATCAAGCCTAAGCATTAGACAAACAGCATTAGAAGAAGGATATGTTCCACTTTCAATTGATGGAATACATAAAGTTTTACAAGGTATAACAACATTGGAAGAATTGAATAAAAAAGTAGCAATATATTAAGTTTAAAATACTGATGAGGAGAAGAATAATATGAATATAAACAAAATTTTTCAAGAAGCAATAGAAAAAAATGCATCAGATATACATTTAGTTGCAGGAAAAAGACCAATGCTTAGAGTAGCAAGAGAATTAAATGAAATAGAAGATGAAGAAATATTAGATGCAGAAGATATGGATGAAATGTACGATTATTTCGTACGAGGAAATATACAAAAAGATGAAGAATATAGTAAAACTAAAAAACTAGATTTTTCTTATGAATATGAAGGAGTAAGATTTAGAGGAAATATATCTTCTTCAGATGATATTCCTGTTGCAACACTTAGATTAATTAAAAATACATTACCACAATTTTCAGAACTTGGAATTCCAGATGTAGTTAGAAGAATGATGTATCAACCACAAGGATTAATATTAGTAACAGGAAAAACAAACTCTGGTAAAACAACAACACTTAATGCATTAATAAATGAAATAAATCAAAATGAAAACAAAAAAATCCTTTCTCTAGAAAAACCTATAGAATTTAAACATACTTCACAAAAATCATTAATAGTACAAAAAGAGGTTGGAATTGGTAAAGACGTAATAACTTATAGAGACGGTGTAAAAAATGCGTTAAGAGAAGACTGTGATATACTAATTATAGGAGAGATTAGAGACAAAGAAACAATGGAAGCAGCTATTGACATGGCAGAATCTGGTCATTTAGTATTGGGAACTTTACATACTAAATCATGTGCAGAAACAATAGACAGAATAATAAACTTCTATGAGATAAGAGACCAAGGCTCAGTTAAGTACTTAATAGCTTCATTATTAAAACTAATAGTATCACAAAGACTATTAAGAGGAGTAGATGGAAAGTTGGTACTATTGCCAGAAGTTATGGTGGTAGATAATGTAGTAGCTGGATGTATAAGAAAAGAAAAATTTAGCGTATCTGAACTAGAAGATGCAATACAAAGCAGTTTAGGAAAAGGAAATGTAAGTTTAATAAATTCACTAGCTGAATTATATGTTAAAAATAAAATCACATTAGAGCAAGCAAAATCACAACTAGAAGAAAAAAATATAGAAATTCTTAATAGAACAATTATGCAAATGAAAATGAAAATGATGCAATAAAGTATTCATTAGAACGGAGGGAAAATATATGCCTATATACAAGTATAGAGCCGCAACAAAGGCAGGAGATGTTGTAGAAAACAGAATAGATGCACCAAATAAATATGCCTTATTGAAGAAGTTAAAAAATAATGACTTGTATCCAATTTCCGTGGTATCAATTAATGTTAAAGCTAATAAAAATATTAATAAGCAAAAAAGAAACATTGAAGCAAATAATAGTGTTTTAAAACAAGTTAGAGCAGAACAAATTGAAAAAAGTATGAACAAAAAAGATAACTGGTTTAGAAGAATGAAAGACACTATGCAAAAGCATAAAGCTATAAAAAAGAGAGACATATTGGTATTTACAGAAAACTTTTATCTTTTGAAAAAAGCAAATTTTAATAACATACATGCTTTAACAACAGTTATAGAAACAATAGAAAACCAAACACTTAGAATAATAGTAGAGGATATATTGCTTGGAGTAGAAGCAGGAGAAAACATGTATACAACAATGGAGTACTATAGCTCTATATTTCCTCCAATATACATAAATATGATTAAAGTAGGTGAATTATCAGGTTCGCTTACAAATGCATTAGAGCAAGCAGTAAAATACCTTGAAGATACAGAAGCAATGAATAAAAAGCTAAGGGAAATATTAATACCAAACTTGGTACAATTCGTAGTATTAATGGTTTTGGCAGTAGTAGGAACAATTATATCAGTACCAATGATTCAAAATGTATTTAAGAGTTTTGGTTCAGATGCCAAATTGCCTGCATTAACATTGTGGTTTTCAAATTTAATAAATGCAGTAGCAAAAATATGGTATATACCAGTTGTAATTATAGCAGCAATAGTGGTTTCAATCATAGCTTATATAAGGACTCCACAAGGAAAATATAAATATCACTATTTTAAATATACAATGCCTATATTTGGTAAGCTAATATATGCAATAGATTTTTCAAGACTAGTTCAATCAATATTATTAAACTTAAAAAATGGATTAAGAATACAGGAAGCTTTGGAAACTAGTAGAAATATTACAAACAATTCAGTTATGTTATCATTAATTGAATCAGCAATAAATAACATATTAATAGGTCAAAGCTGGATAGAACCATTCGAAAAATCAGGATTATCAACACCAATGATAACAGAAATGCTAAAAATAGGTATGCAAACAGACCTAACTGAAATGATGGAAAAATTAAATAGCTATATGCAAATAGATATAGACAATATAATACAAAAAGTAATAAAAGTATTACCACAAATAGTACAAATATTTGTAGGATTGGTTTTAATATTTGTAGTTTTAGTAGTTATAGTACCATTAATTCAAGTATACATGGGTGGCTGGATGTTAGACAAATATACCTAAAGGTAATTAAAAATATAAATAAAAAATCCGCAAAAGCGGATTTTTTATTGCTTTTTAACTTGTATAAATTTTAGATATATGGTACAATATATTCGTAAAATTTTAAAAATAGAAGGAATTATATGTTAAAAGAAAATATAAAAAATTACGATTTAGAAGAACTAAAAGAAAAACTTGAAGAACTACGGAGAAAAGAAATATAGGGCAGAGCAAATTTTTTCTTGGATATATAAAGAAAATGTTACAAGTTTTGATGAAATGACGAATTTATCACAAGCCTTAAGAGAGAAGCTAAAAGAGCAATTTGATTTACATACATTTAAAATTATAACAAAACAAGTATCAAAAGATGGAACAAAAAAATATCTATTTGATATTCTTGATAACAATGCAATAGAATCTGTATTGATGGAATATAAATACGGAAAAACAATATGTGTATCATCACAGGTGGGATGCAAAATGGGTTGTAAATTTTGTGCATCAACAGGTGTAAAATTTGCACGAAGTTTAGAGGCAGGAGAAATTGTAGAACAGTTACTAGCCATTGAAAGAGACGAAAAAATACATATTTCAAATTTAGTATTTATGGGGATAGGAGAACCATTAGATAATTATGATAATGTAATGAAAGCAATAAGAATACTAAATAATCCTAAAGGAATAAATATGGGAGCAAGGCATATAAGCATTTCAACAAGTGGATTAGTACCTAATATATATAAATTAGCAGATGAGAATATACAATGCACATTATCAATATCACTTCATAGTAGCTCAAACGAGAAAAGAAGCAAAATGATGCCAGTAAATAATTTATACAACATTCAAGAGTTAATAAAGGCGTGTAAATATTATATAGAGAAAACAAACAGAAGAATATCATTTGAATATGCGTTAGCAAAGGACAATAATGATAATATTCAAGATGCAAAAGAGCTTGCAGAATTACTAAAGGGAATGTTATGTCATGTAAATTTAATACCAATAAATAAAATTGAAGATGGCAAATTTACAAAAAGTAGTAATGAGAATATTATGAAATTTAGAGATTATTTGAATTCAAAGGGAATAGTTGCAACTGTAAGAAGAGAACTAGGCTCAGATATAGATGCAGCATGTGGACAACTTAGAAAAAAAGAGGTGAGTAAATGAGAATATATGCTGATACAGATATAGGTATGGTAAGACAAATAAATCAAGATGCTTACTATATATCGGAGGAAAATGACAATTATAAATTATGCATATTAGCAGACGGTATGGGAGGATATACAGGAGGAGAAATAGCAAGTCGCTTAGCCTGTATAGGAGTAGCCGAATACATAAAAAAGAATTTCGAAGATAAAAAACAATACACAAAAGAAGAATTAATGGAATTAATAAAAAATGCAATGCAAGAATCTAACAAAATAGTATATGAAAAATCAAGAGAAGAAAAAGAATTAGAACAAATGGGTACTACTGTTGAAGTATGCTTAATATATAATAATAGAGCATTTATCGGCCATATTGGAGATAGTAGAATTTATAGAATAAGACAAGGGATTATGAGAAAAATAACAACCGACCATAGTTATGTACAGAAATTGATAAAAGATGGAACAATAACTAAAGAAGAGGCAATTCATCACCCAAAAAAGAACATGCTAATGAAAGCATTAGGATGTGAGCCAGAAATTGAACCAGATATTATGGTTAAAGGTTTTAATCCAAATGATATAATTTTAATTTGCTCAGATGGACTAACAAATATGATAGCAGAACAAGAAATATATAATATAATTACACAAGATATTCCAAATGCAACAAAAAATTTAATAAATAAAGCAAAACAATTAGGTGGATATGATAATATTACAACCATTATAATTGTAAATTAAGCAAAAACATTAATTATCTCATGAAAGGAATGATAAAAAAATGAATGTAGAAGGGAAAGTACTTGGAAGTAGATATGAACTTATAGAAAAAATAGGAAGCGGAGGAATGGCAACAGTATATAAGGCTAGAGATTTAGTATTAAAAAGATATGTAGCAGTAAAAGTTTTAAGAGAAGAATATACAACAGATAATGAATTCATAAAAAGATTTAATACAGAGGCAGAATCAGCAGCAAGCCTTACACATCCTAATATTGTATCAGTTTATGATGTTGGCAAAGAAGGTAGTTTATATTATATTGTAATGGAATTAATAAAAGGCAAAACTCTAAAAGAAATAATTGTTGAAGATGGAAGAATGGGCTGGAAATGGTCTGTAAAAATAGCAAAACAAATAGCTCAGGCCCTAGAAACAGCACATAAAAACAACATAATTCATAGAGATATAAAACCACATAATATAATAATAACAGAAGATGGAACAGCAAAAGTAACTGATTTTGGAATTGCAAAAGCAGTATCAAACTCAACAATCACAGCCTTTGGAACAACAATAGGTTCAGTACACTATTTCTCACCAGAACATGCACGTGGAGGATATACAGATGCAAAATCAGACCTTTATTCTCTAGGAGTTGTGCTATATGAAATGGTAACAGGAAGAGTACCTTTTGATGCTGATACACCAGTATCAGTAGCATTAAAACACATGCAAGAAAAACCAATAGAACCAATAGTTCTAAATCCAGCTATTCCACAAAGTTTAAATAACTTAATCATGAAAGCAATGCAAAAAGATCCAAATCAAAGATACAGTTCAGCAACAGAAATGATTGAAGATTTAGATAGAATCATAAAAAATCCAGAAATTGGAGTATCTAGAGTTGCAGAAGATACAGAACCAAGCAAGAAAGAAGGAACTGGAACTGCCAAAAGAGCAAAAGAAGGAAAATTTGCAAAATTTAATAGATTTTTAGAAGAGCATAAATTTGTAAAAGCAGCATTAATTGGAATTATATTTTTAATAGTATTTATTTCAACAATAGCTATAACACTAGGAGTTCTTAACTCAAAACAACCAAAAGATGTTGCATTACCAAAGCTTGTAGGCTTAACATTTGATGAGGCAAAAGCAAAAGTTGCAGAATCAAAAATTACAGTAAAAATTCAAGAAGAAAAATATGATCCAGAAGTTCCAGAAGGAAAAATAATATCACAAGACCCAAAATACCAAGAAAATTTTGCATTTACAGTAAAAGAGGGAAGCACAATAAATGTTATAATAAGCAAAGGTCAAGAACTTGTAAAAGTTACAAAATTAGTAGGCAAAACAAAGGATGAAGCAAGAAAAGAATTAAAAGAATTAGGCTTAGAAATGGAACTAGAAGAAGAATATAGTGATGAAGTTGAAGCAGGAATAATAATTGAACAAGATAAACAAGAAGGAGAAGAAATTCTAGTAGGAAGCAAAGTAAAAGTAAAAGCAAGTTTAGGAATAGAACAAGTAGAAGTACCAGATTTAAAAGGACTTTCAGAAGATGAAGCAAAAGCAAAAATTGCAGAAGCAAAGCTAAAATGGATAAGAACCGATAAAATAAAAGACTCAAGTAAAGGCAATGGAGTAGTAGGTCAAAACATATCAGCAAAAAGTATGGTAAGTAAAAACTCAGAAATAACAATAACAATAAATGAATATCAAGCAATGGTACATGGAACAATAAATATTAATGTTGCAAGCCTTACAGGATATGAACCAACATATAAGAAAATTAAAGAAAAAATAAAAGATCCAGAAACAGGAGAAGAAAAGGAAGTAGAAAAAGAAGTTTTAGCAAATCAGCCAAGCAAAGTAAAATTGGTAGTTTTAGTAGATGATGTACAAGTAGAATCAAAGGATGTTAGTGAAGACTTAACCAATGTTACAGTAGGCTTTGATGGAGAAGGAACAGTAAGAATTACAGTTAAGATAGATGGAACTGTAAAAGCAAGAAAAGACTTAAACTTAAATGCACAAACAACAATAAACATTCCTTAAAAATTTATAAGAGAATAACTTAAGGGGCGTATAGCATACGCCCCAAAAAACAATAAAAGGAGATTAACATGGGATTTTTCGATAAATTAAAACAAGGATTAGGAAAAACACGTGATTCACTAAATGATAAGATAAATAGTGTTTTTAGTAACTTTAGAAAAGTAGATGAAGAGTTATTAGATGAGCTAGAAGAAATCTTAATAATGTCTGATATTGGAGTAGAAACAGCAACAGAAATTATATCAAAATTGAGAAATAGAATAAAACTAGAAAAAATAACAGATGAAGAAGGCGTAAAAACTGCTTTAAAAGAGGAAATGCAGGCAATATTAGATAAAGTACCAAATGGACTAGAATTAAAAACATCTCCAGCAGTTATTTTAGTAGTTGGAGTAAATGGAGTAGGAAAAACAACTTCGATTGGAAAAATTGCAAATAACTTAAAAAAACAAGGAAAAAAAGTAGTAGTAGCAGCAGCAGATACATTTAGAGCAGCAGCAGTGGAACAACTTGAAATTTGGGCAAATCGTGCAGGTGTTGACATAGTAAAAAGGCAAGAAGGCTCAGACCCAGCAGCAGTTGTATTTGACGCTATAAGAATTGTAAAAGAAAAAAATGCGGATGTATTAATATGTGACACAGCAGGAAGATTACACACTAAAAAATATCTAATGGACGAGCTATTAAAAATAGGTAAAGTAATAGAAAAAGAATTACCAGAAGCTTCAAAAGAAACCCTAATGGTAATAGACGCAACAACTGGGCAAAATGCAATTATACAAGTAAAAGCATTTAAAGAAGTAGTACCAATAACAGGACTAATACTTACAAAATTAGATGGTACAGCTAAAGGTGGAGTAGTAGTAGGAATAGTAAACGAAAATTCTATACCAGTAAAATTCGTTGGTGTAGGAGAAAAGATAGATGATATGGAGGTATTCAATTCACAAGAATTTGTGGATGCAATAATATAATTGGAGGTTTAAATGAAAAAAATAAGGAAAAGAGAGATATTTGTAATTTTATTTCTTATAATATTTGCAATATATAGTATTATAAACATAAGAGGAGAATACCTACAGATTCTAAGCATAGGAGAACAATATTTGGAAATATTTAAACACAATTTAAAACAAAGAACTTATGTGTTTTTAGCAAGTTTTGCAATCATATATTTATTAAGCTATATAACAACAGCTTTTGTAAAAAAAGGACTAAAAAAGTTTTTCAATGAAGATAAAAAAGAAATGCCAAAACTTCCTAATAAATCAATATCTTTTGCTTATGCAACCATTGCAGGATTAATATTTTCAGGCACAATTACAGAAAAAGCAATACTTTTCTTTAATAGAACTTTTTTTGCAAGAACAGAGCCAGTATTTAATCTAGATATTGGATATTATGTGTTCCAAAAGCCATTTATCGAGGCAATACTATATAGTTTTATAATTGTAATGGCAGTAATGTGTTTACATATAACAGTATATTATGTAATATGTTTTCATAAATTTTTTAATCAAGGCATAAATATGGATACACTAAAAAAGAATACTTTTATAAAACAAATTGTAACAAATATATTTTTAATACTACTTGCAATTTCAATATTATCAATAATTACAGTCCAAGAAATTGTATTGGGTAAATTTACTACAACTCAAAACGGTACATCACTTTATGGTGCAGGTTTTATAGATGTAACAATAAAAAAATGGGGATATATTATCTTCTCAGTATTTATAGTAATAAATGCAATAAGAGCATTAATAAAAACCAGAAAGCAAGAATATAGAAAAGCTTGCTATGCAGTTTTACAAATACCAATTTATCTAGTTGTGCTATTTTTAGTAGTAATATTAGTAGATGTTACTTATGTAAAAAGAAATGAATTAGATAACCAAAAAAACTATATTGCTGAAAATATTAAATATACAAAACAAGCTTATGATATAAATATAGAGGAAATCGACTTACAAAATACAGGAACTATAACAGCAAATGATATTCAACAAAATGAAAACGTTGTAGATAATATCAATATATACAATAAAACAAGGGTATTATCACACTTAGAAGAACATCAAACAAGCTTAGGCTTTTACACTTTTGATTCAACACGGTGTAGGAGTGTATGATGTAGATGGAAAAGAAACTTTAGTATATGTAAGCCCACGCGAAATAATAAGTAATGAAACAAGAACTTATAACAATAAAATGCATGAATATACACATGGATATGGAGCAATAATAACATCTGCTTCAACAACTTCAGAGATAGGAGCATTAAAGTATATAAAGAGCAACTTTGTAGATACAGATGAGAATATAAGAATAAAAGAACCAAGAATTTATTTTGGCTTACAAACAAATGAGGTAATTGCCACAAATAAAAATGAAAAAACAGAATATGATTACCCTCTAACTAGTACAAGCAATAGCTACAACACATATAATGGAAAAGCAGGAATACAACTAGGTTTCTTAGATAGATTAGTTTTAGGAATAAAAGAAGGAAAAATAAAGCTTGCATTTTCTTCAAATATTAATTCTGAAAGTAATATAATAATAAAAAGAAATATATTACAAAGAGTAAAAAAAGTTTTACCATATTTACAATATGATGAAAATCCATACATGGTAATAACAGATTCAGGGAAAATGGTATGGGTAATTGATTGTTACACAACATCAAATAGTTATCCATATTCACAAGTTACAAACTTAATTCAAGACAATGGCACAGTAAAGAAAATAAACTACATAAGGAACTCAGCAAAAGTAATAGTAGATAGCTATGATGGGACAATGAAGTTCTATATAACAGATAGAACAGACCCAATAATAATGGCATATTGGAAAATGTATCCAAGCCTATTTGAAGATAAAGACGCAAAAATACCAGAAGATATATCAAAACATTTTGTATATCCAGAATATTTATACAATATTCAAGCAGATATATTAAAACAATATCATGAAGTACAGCCAGAAGTATTATACAGGTCAGATGATGTTTGGGATACAGCAAAAGAAAATACAAGTAAAGTAACTACATTAATAGGAACAGACATAAAACCATATTATACACTTGTAAAAACAGTAGACAGTGATAAAGAAAAATTAGGATTAGTTATACCATATACAATAACAGAAAAGCAAAATATTAATAGCTACTTAGTAGGTTCATGCAATGAAAATGGGGAAAAGGTGCTAAAACTATATAAATTTAATAAAGATGTTGCAATACTTGGAACTCTACAACTAGATACATTAGTTGAGCAGGATGAAAAAATATCAGCAGAATTAAATGCAATAGAAGTTATGGGAGCAAAAATCGAAAAAAATATTATAGTAATTCCTGTAAACAATACTTTACTATATGTAGAACCAATATTCCAAGTTCTGCAAAATGAAAATAAAACATCACCAATATTAAAAAAGGTTATTGTTGCTTCAGGCAACAAAGTTGCAATAGGAAATAATATAAGAGAAGCTTTAGCAAATCTATTATCACAAGATGCTGTAAGTATAAAAATAGAAACAGGAAATATAGAAGACTTAATAGACGAAATAATAAAAGCAAACAATAACTTAACTGAATCAAACAAGAGCAATAACTGGGCACTTGTAGGACAAGATATAGAAAAGTTGCAAAGCTTAATAAATGAATTAGAAAAGCTAAAAAATGAAGAAGAACAAAATAAAAAAGCTCAGGAACAAGAAAATGTTAGCCAAAGCAATAAACAAGGTATATAAAAACAGAAAAACACCCAAAATAAAATAGGGTGTTTTTCTTATGTTTAATAAAAAGATAAATAAAAAAATAGATAACTTAAATGAAAAACTTGATAAATCTGGCATAATGGAAATATCTTACTTAATGGGAAGCAAGAAAGAAATAATAAAGAGAAACCTATTAGCAGGAATATCAAGAGGAGTAGGGATTGGAATTGGTGTAACAATAATATCATCAATAATAGTGTACTTATTACAAAAATTAATAAAACTAAATATACCAATACTAGGCCAATATATAGCAGATATAGTGTCAATAGTGCAATGGAACTTATAATAAAAAAATAATAAAATGCATTGCAATTTAGTTTGATTTATTATACAATAAAACAAAGGAGGAAGAATATGGTAGAAATTTCAACTTCAATTTTAAATGTAGATAAAGAAAATGCAATGAAAACTTTTTACGATTTAGAGGTTGCTAAAACCGATTATTATCATATTGATGTAATGGATGGCAATTTCGTAGAAAAGAATACAACAGAACTAATGTACGATTATGCAAATAGCATAAAACATATTTCAAATATACCATTAGATGTACATCTTATGGTAGAAAATGTGCAAGAATACATAGAGCAATATTTAGAACTAAAACCACACTTTATAACAATTCATTATGAGGCATTTAAGGATAAAAAGGAAATAAAGAAAACTTTACAATACCTTAAGGAAAATGATATACAATGTGGATTATCAATAAAACCAAAAACAAAAATAGAGGAAATTTATGAATTTCTTCCACAATTAAGCTTATTTTTAATGATGACTGTTGAGCCAGGAAAGGGAGGACAAAAACTAATCCCAGAAACAATAGAAAAAATAAGAAAATTAAAAGAGTATATATATCAAAATAATTTAGAAACATTTATAGAAGCGGATGGAGGAATTAATACTGAAAATGCAGCTATATTAAAAGATGCAGGAGTAGACATAATGGTAGTAGGAAGCTGTATAATAAACTCAGATGACTATAAAAAAACTATAAAAGAGCTAAAAAAATAACACTTTTCCACAGGAAATCCTGTGGAAAAGTTGTTTTTTTGTTCAAAGCACCAGCTTAATTTTTTCTATTAAAAAATCCTAATAGTATTTGGCCAATTCCAACTGTCATTGATATAAATGATACAAATGCACCTAATACAGGAATTAGTGTTATAACGTAAAATGCAACAACTACAATTAATAGTTTAATATAAGAATTTAGTCTTATATTAAGAATGTCTGCAATCTTATTTAAGAATAGAGGTAAAGCTAATCCTAATAAGAATAAGTAAGCAACAACCATAAAGAAAGCTAAATGAATACCTACGCTTAATAAACATAATCCAACAAATATAATAAAGATTGCAATAAATGAAGCAAGGCCAATACCAAAAGCTTTAAAAACATTAGCAGTATTGAATTCTGGTAGTTTGCTTAAAGCCTTTTGAGCAAATAGTTTAGCAAAGAAAACTACTGCAAAAACATAAACTAGTAAAGCAACTAAGTCAAATAATGAAGCAAATATTACTTTTGAAGTATTGTTGCTTGAAACATCAACAAACTTAGAAGTTGTAACTTTACCAGCAACAACTCCTTCTGGAATTGCAGTATCATGAGGAGTTGCATAATCTAAGTCTCCATCTATAGAGCAATTTGCATCAGTATTTGTAAAAATTAAATTTTGTGCATTAATTTTTGCATTACCTGCAACTTTACCAGAAAATTTAAAATCTTCTGCATAATCTACTAAAAGATTTGCATTTACTTTAAAATTATTTTGTGTTATTAAATTGTTTGTTGCTGTAATAGAAGCAGTTCTATTTACTATACCATCAAGAGAAGCATCATAAGCTGCTAAATTCAAATCTTTTTGAATATAACAGTAATAATCCATTGTAAAGTTTCTAACTTGTGCATAAACAGAACCTTTTATTTGGCCATTTAAAGTCATATCACTAGTAATTACAAAAATACTGCCATCAACAACTACATTAGGGCCAATATTTACAGAATTAGCTATAGCATATATATCTCCGTGAACTTCAGAACCAGCTTCAATAGTAAAAGAATCTGCTAAAACGTAAACATTTCCATTAATTACAGATCTTGAATTAATAGAATCGATTATAGCATTACCCTTTTTATCTTTATTATTTGAATAAACAACATCAGATTGAATAGTAGCATTTTGAGACATTAAGAATAGATTACCATTAATTATACCACCATTATTTCTTGGATTAGTAGTAAACTTATTAGCAGAAGCAAAAATGTTTCCCATAATAATATCACTTAAAGAATAAGATTCCTCATTTGAAACGAAAACATCTTCATCAATAGTAGTAGGCTTTTGTTCTACTGCTGCTGTGGTTGTTGGGGCTTCAACTGTAACCATTTGCTCTTCATCACTAGCAAGAACAGCAGAAGAAAGTAAAACAAAAGATAATAAAAGTAAAATAAAAAATCGTTTAAATTTAAACATAAAAAAACCTCCTAAAAAATTAAATAATATGCATATATAATATAACGAATAAAATAATTTGTCAATGAAAAACAAGGCAAAAAAAATAAAAAAATAGCCAAACTTGAGGAGCTTTAATATTAGAAAAATTATTAAATTCCTAAAGATTTGACTACTTTTTTAAACAGACAAATTATTTGTCTTTAATTACTTCTTTAATTGCACCTAAGCTAGATAATGCATTTGTTGCTTCAAAAGGGATAAATACTTTATTAGCATCTCCTTTTGCTATTTCTTGCAAAGCTTCTAATGATTTAATTTGAATTAATTTATCATCAGGATTTGATTTCTTGATAGATTCATATATCATTTGAATTTCTTGAGCTTTAGCAACAGCAACTTCACGTATAGCTTCAGCTTCACCAGCAGCTCTTCTTATTTGAGATTCTTTATCAGCCTCTGCTTGTAAGATAGCAGCTTGCTTTTGACCTTCTGCAAGAGTTATAGCAGCTTGTTTTTCACCTTCTGCTTGTAAAATTGCAGCTCTTTTATTTCTTTCTGCATTCATCTGTTTTTCCATTGCATCACGAATATCAGCAGGTGGATTAATATCTTTTATTTCAACACGGTTAACTTTACATCCCCATTTATCAGTAGCTTCATCTAGTAAAACTCTTAATTCATTATTTATCATGTCTCTTGAACTAAATGTTGAGTCTAAGCTCATTTTACCAACAATATCACGAATAGTAGTTATTGCTAAATATTCAATACCTCTTCTTAGAGATTGAATTTCGTATACTGCTTTTGCTGGATCTGTTATTTGATAAAACACAACAGTATCGATTGTTATTGTAACATTATCTTCTGTAATAACTCCTTGTGGAGGAATATCCATTGTTTGTTCCTTTAAACTTACAACACTACGAACATGGTCAACAAAAGGTATAATTATTGTAAGTCCTGCATCTGCTATTTTATGAAATTTACCTAATCTTTCAATAATGTAAACTTCAGCTTGTCTTACGATTTTAATAGATTTGAATGCTATAATTAGCACAATTAGTAATAAAATTATTAAAACTACTGCCATAAAAATTTACCTCCTATAAATTTTTTAAAATTCAACTAATTTAAAATAGGTGTTTTTGGTTTAACAATAAGTTTAACACCATCAATTTTTAAAATTTCAACTTCTGTACCTTGTTTAATATCTTCATTAGCTTTAGCGGACCAGATTTCCCCATTAACTTTTACTTGACCTGTTGAATTAAGTGTGTTAATTTCGGTTGTAACAATACCAACTTTTCCAATAAGACTATAAGCATTTGTTGCAATAGTTTTGCCATCATCAAAATACTTATTAACAATAGGTTTTGTAAGAGGAATAAGAACGCTTGAAGAAATTACAAATACTGTGGTTTGGATTAATAAATTATCTGTAAAAAAGCTTGCTACCATAGCAAAAAGAGCACCAATACCAAGCCAGAAAATTAAAAAGCCAACGGTTGCTATTTCGATTATGAAAAAAATTCCAGCAGCAATTAACCATAAATACCACATAAAAATCTCCTCCATAAACATTATACTATAAAGTGTATAAAAATGGAAGAGAAATATGCTAAAATTTACATAAAAATGAACTATATGTAAGGTTTAGCTAATTATTATTTATAAATTAATCGTTGTTTAATTTTCAGCAATAACCTGTGATACTTTATAAATTAAATCTATTTTTTCTGTTGGACAATTTTTGAACAAATCACTAAAAGCTGTATTCAAGTAAGAGCTATCCCTTGTAGAAGCTCCATCTAAGGCGTAAGTTAAAGAAACATCCAATAAATCACATATCTCATCTAATCTTTTTAAACCAATTTCTGTAGAACCACGTTCAACTCTGCTAACATAAGCAACAGAAACATCTAATTCTTCTGCTAATTTCTCTTGTGTTAATTTTTTGTCAATTCTAGCTTGTTTTAATCTCATACCAATAATACTATAATTAAGTGCCATATATATTCCTCCTTTTTTGTTTGAATAATAGCATTTTGGGGTAAAAATAAACAGAAACAACAATGTAAATATTTACTAGCAGTAAAAATATTGTAACCAGAAGGATAGAAAAGTATGCTTAAAAATTGCTTGAATTGTAATATTTATATGTGAGTAATGTTACAATTATGTTACAAATTGCAAAAACAGTTGCAATTTGTAATTTTTTTTTATAGAATAAAGATATAAAAGTTAGGAAGAGAAAGAGAACAGAGGAGGAATTATGTATGAGAAAACAAAATGGAATAACATTAATTGCACTAATTATTACCATAATCATTATGCTTATATTGGTAGGTGTTAGTGTTAATGTAGTAATTAATTCGGATATAATTAGAACAGCTGACAAAGCAGTAAAAGCTTGGAATGAGGAAACACAAAAGGAAAATGAAACAATAAATGAATTAGACAAATTAATTGATGATCTTGTTAATAATAGAATGGACCCCACACCTTTATATGCAGCATTATATTCTGATGGTGCACTTGTATTTTATGCAGATAGTACACATATTTTAGAAACAAGAAATGGAGCAAGTTTAGTACAAAAAACTGTAGATATTTCAGATATATCTAATTTAAAACTTTCAGAAGCAGCAACATTAATGCCATGGATTAATGATGATGAATTTGCACAAAAAATTACCTCGGTAATAATAGAAGATAAAGTAGCACCAAAGGGTGGTAATTATTTATTTAAGAATTTAACTAATATAAGTACAATTGAAGGAATTAAAAATTTAAATATATGTAACATGACAAACATGAAAGGAATGTTTTATGATTGCAATAATTTGAAAACAATTAACTTTTCATATTTTAATACAGAAAATGTAACAGATATGGGATGGATGTTTTCAAATTGTAGTAATCTTAAACAACTAGATTTGAGGAATTTTAATACATCAAAAGTAATCGACATGCAAAGCATTTTTTATGGATGTGCAAATCTTGAAACACTAGATATAAGTAATTGGGATACAAGTAGTATGCAAAATATGACTTGGGCTTTTGGTTCTGGGGATGATGCAACAATTCCCAATGTTATGAATTTAAAACGAATAATAGGAATAGAGAATTTAGATGTAAGTAATGTAACTACAATGGAAAGAATGTTTAGACATTGTAAAAAACTAGAAACACTTGACTTACATAAATGGGATGTTAGCAATGTAGAAAATATGCTACAATTGTTTAATGGCTGTAGAAGTCTGAAAACTCTAAATATTGATGGATGGAACATGAAAAATGTTACTAATATTCAATACATGTTCAACTCATGTGAAGTTTTGGAAGGAACTATAGCACTAACCTTTGACTCAACAAAAATCACAACATATAAAGGAACATTCAATGGAACAGCACAAAACAGCAATAATCCACTAATAGTTAATTACACATCAAGTGCAACAGGAATTATAGATAATGTAATAGCAACACAATCAGGAGATAAAGTGCAAAAGGGAAGTCAAATAGACTAGAAGTGTATTCGATAGTAAAAATAATCAACAAAATGGAAAAAACATTTTGTTGATTATTTATTATTTTGCAAAAATGACAAAAACCATACATAATAAATACAGAGATAAATAAGATGAAGTGTAACCAAGAAATGAGTGAATTTTTTTAAATTGCATATAAAAATAATAAGGTAAAGGTAGTAAAGGAAGCTTTTACGAAAAACAATGTAGAATATATTTTTTCCTTGACTATTTTCAACTTTTGATATATTATATAAAAATCGAATCAAAAAAAAGGGGAATTTTATGTTTTTAAAAAGATTAGAATTACAGGGATTCAAATCATTTGCGGATAAAACAGTATTAGAATTTATGCCAGGTATTACAACCGTTATAGGACCTAATGGTTCTGGTAAAAGTAATATATCAGATAGTATTAGGTGGGTTTTAGGTGAACAAAGTATGAAGTCCTTGAGAGGAAATAAGTCTGAGGATATTATTTTTGCAGGAACTCAAAATAGAAAATCTTTAGGATTTGCAGAAGCTTCAATAGTTATTGATAATACTGATGGTAAGCTTCCAATAGAGTTTGCAGAGGTAGTTGTAACTAGAAGAATTTTTA
This sequence comes from uncultured Clostridium sp., assembly GCA_900553365.1. Classification (GTDB taxonomy): domain Bacteria; phylum Bacillota; class Clostridia; order TANB77; family CAG-508; genus UMGS1781. The sequence continues at coordinate 38,139 of USDL01000003.1, read as the reverse complement.
GAAATGGTGAAAGTGGATATTTTATAAATAAAGCACCTTGTAGGTTAAAAGATATTCAAGAACTATTTATGGATACTGGAATAGGAAAAGATGGATATTCAATAATAGGTCAAGGTAAAATAGATGATATTTTAAGCAACAAATCTGAAGATAGACGTAATATATTTGAAGAGGCAGCAGGAATTGTAAAGTATAGGGCAAGAAAAACAGAATCAGAGAAAAAGTTGGAACAAACAAAATTGAATCTTCTAAGAATAAACGACATATTAGCAGAAATAGAAGCAAATATTGGACCACTTAAAAATCAAGCAGAAAAAGCTAAAAAATATTTAAGCTTAAGAGAAGAACTAAAATCTATAGAAATAGGCTTATTCATATATAATATAGATACATATAAGGTAAAAATAGAAGAGTTAGTAAAAGATATAGATATAATAAATTCACAAAAAGAAGATGAAGAAAGCAGACTTTCTGTACTGCAAAACTTAAAGGAAAATTTAAAAACTGAGTTAGAAGAAATTATATCAAAAATAGAAGAAACTCAAAATTTAGGCTTTGAAAGTGAAAAGAAAATTGAGCAAATTAACTCTGATATAAATGTTCAAAAAACAAAAATTGAAAACAACAATCAAAATAGCGATACATATTTAAAAGAAATTGAAGAACTAAAAAAACGTAATGCTGAAATTTTAGAGGAAAAAGAAAATAGAATTAATAAAAAAGATAACTTATTGGCAAATAGAGAAAAATTTGTATTAGAATTAGAAGAAAAAGAGAATAAACTACAAGAACTTACAAGTAAGCTATCTAAAGAAGAAGTTGAAATAGAAGAAAAGAAAAAACAAGTAGAAAAAAATACAGAAGCAAAATATGAAAATAGAGAAGCAATAAATACTCTTGAAATAAACAATGAAAACTTAAACAAACGCTCAAAAACAGTTAAAAATGAAATTCAAGAAACAATATCTAAATTAGATGAAAAAAGAATGTTAAAATCTGATTTGTTAAAAACCTTTAACGAAAAAGAAAGTAAAAGAAATGAGTGCCAAAAAAGATTAGAAGATATTAAAGTAAAACGTGAAGAAGCAAATGCAAAAATAACTGAATTTGATAATAAAATAAACAATTTAACACAAGAATATAGAATAAAAGATTCTAAGCAAAAATTCTTGCAAGAAATGGAAAAGGAAAAGGAAGGTTATTCAAGAGCAGTAAAATCAGTACTTACACAATGTGAGGTAGATAGCAACTTAAATAAAGGGGTAAGAGGAGTTTTAGCAAGCTTAATAACTGTTCCAGAAGAATATCAATTAGCAGTTGAAACTGTACTTGGGCAAACACTTCAAAACATAGTAACAGAGACGGAAGAAGATGCAAAAAAATTAATAGAATATTTAAGAAAAAATAATTTAGGAAGAGCATCATTTTTACCAATAACCTCAGTAAAAGGAAAAAATCTTGATAAACTTATAACAAATGGAACACAAGGAGTAATTGGAGTAGCCTCAAAATTAATAAAAACAGATAAAAAATATGAAGAAATTATCTCAAATTTACTTGGAAAAACAGTAATAGTAAATGATATGGATACAGCAATAGTAATAGCAAAGCAGAACAAATATAGCTTTAGAATAGTTACATTAAAGGGAGATATAATAAATCCAAGTGGAGCAATTTCAGGTGGTTCAACAACACAAAAAACAAACAGCATTATAGGAAGAACAGCACAAATAAAACAATTAGAAAAAGAAATAGAAAAGATACAAAAAGAAATAGAAAAAATAACCAAAGAAAAAGAAGATTATGAAAATTCAATAGAAAGTTTATTAGAAGAAATAACAAGTATAGAAGCATCTTCAAGAGAAACCGAAATTGAATATGCAACAGAAGAACAAAGATTAGAGTCAATAGAAGAAACAATTTCAAGCTTAGAAACAAAGCTTGATAAGCTAAAAACAGAAACTAATGAAATAGTAGAATCAATAGATAAAAACAAAGAAGAAAAAGCAGTAATAGAGCAAAAAAATCTAGAATTAGAACAAGAAATTACAATTTTAAATACTGCAATTCAAAATTTTGCAGAGAAAAACAAGGAAAATCAAAAATATATAGATGACTTAAATTTTGATATAACAAATTTAAAAATATCAGTAAGCTCATTTGATGAAAGCAGCAACTCATTAGAGGAAATCTTATCAAGAATTGAAAATGAATTGCAAACAAATATGAGCAAAATTGAAAATAAAAAGCAGCAAAGCAAAAATCTAAAAGTTGAAAACGAAGAATTAACTAAAACAATAGAGGAGCTAAAACAAAATATTGAACAAATAAAAATAGAGGTTAGTACAAGCTCTGAAACTGCCCAGAAATTAAAACAAGAAAAATCAAACAAAAACATGGCAATAACCAAAGTAGAAACTGAAATTGAGGAAAAATATAAGATAATTGAAGAAATTAAAAATCAGGCAAATAAACTTGAAGTGAAAAAATCAAAATTAGATGTTGAACTTGAACAAATAATAAATAAAATGTGGGAAGACTATGAAATAACTCCAAACACAGCAGGAGAATTTAAAAAGCCAAATAATGTTGCAGAAACAACAAAGGAAGTAAAACATTTAAGAGATGAAATCAAAAATTTAGGAAGCATAAATATAGATTCTATTGAAGAATACAAACAAACAAAAGAAAGATATGACTATATGTGCGAGCAACGCCTAGATTTAGAAAATGCTAGTAGTAAATTGAAAAAAGTAATACAAGATATGACAAAAATAATGAAAGAACAATTTGAAAAGCAATTCAATATAATAAACAAAAACTTTGGAGAGGTATTTAAAGAACTATTTGGAGGAGGCAAGGCAGAACTAAAATTAACAGATGAAACAGATATATTAAATTGTGGAATAGAAATAGAAGTACAACCACCAGGAAAAAAACTTCAAAACATGATGCTACTATCAGGTGGGGAAAGAGCATTTACTGCAATAGCATTGCTATTTTCAATATTAAGAATAAATCCAGCACCATTCTGTGTATTAGATGAAATAGAAGCTGCACTAGATGATGTAAATGTATACAAGTTTGCAGATTATTTGAAAAAATTTACAGGAGAAACACAATTTTTAGTAATAACACATAGAAAAGGAACAATGGAAGCAGCAGATACTGTATATGGAATAACAATGGAGGAAAGCGGAATAAGTAAATTACTTTCAATGAAATTAGAGAAAAAATAACGTTTTTGGGGCTATCCCCAAAAACGTTATTCAAATTACAAACTCCATATAAATAGGATAATGGTCAGAAACTTGAGTAGGAATCGTTTCAAATTTAGTAAGCTTTAAATTATTAGAATAAAAGCAAGAATCAATACAGCCAACTCCATCTTTAGAAAACCAAGTTGATTCAGTATTTTCTAAATGATGAAACTTTTTCTTTAAAATTTCATATTCCTCAAAAGAATCCTTTTGCTCATAAGTATATCTATGTGTTCCAATTTTTTTAACACCAACATTAAAATCTCCTGCAATAATAATGCCTTCAGACTTATTTATATTAGAAGTTATACGCAATAGAGCTTTGCTAGACAAAACACGTTCTTCTTCAAAAACGGAAAGATGTAGGGAAAACAAATTAAGCTTAATAGTTCCAACACCAACTTTAATACATAAAAATCCACGTTGCTCATGTTCAGGAGAGGTGGTTGGAGACAAATAATTTGCAGAATATTCAATAGGAAAACGAGATAAAAGTCCATCACCATAAAACCCGTTTTTGTATTTAATATTAGTTCCCATAGCTCTGTAAGGTAAACCAGTATATTTACTAAAAGTATAGATTTGATTTTTATTATATGCACGCTTAGTATATACATCAATTTCTTGTAGAAAAATAATATCAGGCTTATACTTTTTTAGTAACATTGCCTGTCTACGTACATCAATTCTACCATCAAGCCCTTCACCGATGGCACATATTAAAGGAAATTGCTTTTAATATCATAAAACCTCCACTTTCTACTATTCATTATATCAAAAATAATAAAAAAAACAACCCAAAAACAAAAAAATAGTAAGATAAAAAAATTTACAAAAAAACAATAAAAATTAAAACTTTTGTTTGACAAATTTTTAAATTTATGATAATATATTTGCAAATATTTTTAAAGGGAGTGATTGCAGATGAGAAGAAAAGATCCAAATGAATTAAATAAAAGAGAAAAAGCAATATTAAAATACATAGAAAAGTCTATCAAAGAAAATGGATACCCACCATCAGTTAGGGAAATAGGAAAAGCAGTAGGGTTAAGTTCAACAGCTACAGTACATACATATATAACAGGATTACAGAAAAAAGGATATATTAAAAAAGAAGACCAAAAAGGAAGAACACTAAAACTATTAAAAGGTGGATTAGAAGGACAAGAAAAATTCGAAGAAAAACCAGCATATAGTGGAAAAGAACTTGTAGATGTTCCAGTTATAGGAAAAATAACAGCAGGAGCACCAATTTTAGCAGTAGAAAACATAACAGATACATTCCCAATTCCAATAGATTTTATAGGTAATAGCGAAAGCTTTATGCTTACAGTAAGAGGCGAAAGTATGATAGAAGCAGGAATATTAGATGGAGATTATATACTAGTTAAAAAACAAGATATAGCAATGAATGGAGAAATAGTTGTTGCATTAATAGGAGATGAAGCAACAGTAAAAACATTCTATAAAGAAAAAGACCACATACGTTTACAACCAGAAAATCATACAATGGATCCAATAATAGTTCCAGACTGCAAAATTCTAGGCAAAGTTGCTGGTGTATTTAGAAAATTATAAGATATATTTAGTTCCACTTTTTGCATATAATAAATAAAAAAACAAATACTACTAAAAAGAGGTGTTTGTATGCAAAAAGATAAAAAAGAACACAAAAAAGAAGATACAACAAAATATGGAGAATTTGTATGCTCCACATATCATTGGCTTCCAATAGAAAAACAAAAAGAGCAAGTAGAAAAAATAGAACAAGCAACAAGAAATAAAAAAGATAATTAATCATTTCGAAAAATCATATAAAAAAATTCAAAAAAATAGTAATAATAATTACCTACCCCTAATATACATTAATTAAAGTTTAGTACAAACGTTTAAGTTATGGGAGGTAATTATTTTTATGGAGAATATAGGAGTATATGAGGACATTAGGGCAAGGACAGATGGGGATATATATGTTGGAGTAGTAGGACCAGTAAGAACAGGAAAATCTACATTTATAAAAAATTTCATGGATTTATTAGTTATTCCAAACATAGAAAACAGCTATAAAAGAGAAAGAGCAAGAGATGAACTTCCACAGAGTGCTGCGGGAAGAACAATAATGACCACAGAACCCAAATTTGTGCCTAATGAAGCTATTGAAATAACAATAGGAGACAACTTAAATTTAAAAACAAGATTGGTTGACTGTGTAGGTTATTTAGTAAACAATGCTATTGGGTATATGGAAGAAGATGTACCGAGAATGGTAAAAACTCCATGGTCAGATGAAGAAATTCCATTTGAAGAAGCGGCAGAAATAGGCACAAGAAAAGTTATTACAGAACACTCAACAATAGGAATATTAGTAACTACAGATGGAAGCATAACAGAAATTCCAAGAGAAGATTATGTAGAGGCAGAATCAAGAGTTGTAAGTGAGCTAAAGGCATTAAACAAACCATTTGTAATTGTACTTAACACAAATAATCCTCATAGTGATGAAACACAAAATTTAGCAAAAGAGTTAGAAGAAAAATACAACGTTTCAGTAATACCAACAGATTGCACAAATTTAAGTACAGATGATATAAATAACATTTTTGGAAGAATATTATATGAGTTCCCAGTAGAAAGAATAAATATTAACTTCCCAGGATGGATAGATGGCTTAAATTATGAACATGAACTAAAACAAGAATTATTTAAAGAAATAAAAGACGCATTTAAAGATATAACAACTATAAAAACAATAAATACTGGTATATCAAGAATAAAGCAAACAGAAATTATTGTAAAAACAACAATAGATAAGATAGATTTAGGCACAGGCTCAGTTTCAATAGAAATAACATTAAATAATAATTTATTCTATAAAATACTTACTGAAATTACAGGAATAGAAATAAAAAATGAAGCAGATTTATTTACTACTATGGAAAACTTAGCAAATGTAAAAAAAGAATATGATAAAGTATCAATGGCATTGCAAGAAGTAAGACAAAAGGGATATGGAATAGTGATGCCAAGTATGGAAGAATTAATCCTTGATGAACCTGAAATAGTAAAACAAGGCTCAAGATTTGGAGTAAAACTAAAAGCTCGTGCACCATCAATACATCTAATTAGAGCAGACATAGAAACAGAGGTATCACCAATAGTAGGAAGCGAAAAACAATCAGAAGAACTAGTAAATTACTTACTATCTGAATTTGAAAATGATCCAAAGAAAATTTGGGAATCAAATATATTTGGAAAGAATTTACATGAATTAGTTAATGAAGGACTACAAAACAAACTATACAGAATGCCAGAAGAGGCACAAGGAAAACTACAAGAAACCCTAGAAAGAATAGTAAATGAAGGCAGCGGCGGACTAATTTGTATAATACTATAAATTTTAAAAATCAGCTCAAAATTAAAAAGAGCTGATTTTTATTATAAAAACTAATGAAAAAATAAAAAATTGTGGTATAATATATAATCATTTTATGACCAAAGGTCTTGCTTTTTAAATTAAAATATAATAAAGTAAAAAATGCAAAAGGAAAGGTGATTTATATATGAATAATGTAAAAAATACAGAAGCAATAGCAAAAATAAAAGTAATTGGTGTTGGAGGAGGAGGAAACAATGCAGTTATGAGAATGATTGCAGATGAAGTTCCAAATATTGAGACATATTTATTTAATACAGAAACTAATTGCCTAAAAACGGCTAATGCTAAAAACGTTTTACAAATTGGTAAAGAAACAACAAAGGGATTAGGAGCTGGTGCAAATGAAGTAATAGGAGAAAAAGCAGCTCTTGAAAGTAAAGAAGAAATTAAAAAAATCTTACAAAACACTGATATGTTATTCTTAACTGCTGGAATGGGAGGAGGAACTGGAACAGGTGCAGCACCAGTAGTTGCAGAAATTGCAAAATCTATGAATATTTTAACTGTTGGAATTGTTACTAAACCATTTACTTTTGAAGGTAGAAAAAGGTCACTTAGAGCAGATAGTGGAATTGCAAAGCTAAAAGAAAATGTTAATGCATTAATAGTTGTTTTGAATGATAACTTGCTAAAAGTAGTTGGAGACAAAACATCAATACAAGATGCTTTTGAACTAGCTGATAATACACTAAAACAAGGTATTCAAAGCATAACAGACTTAATTACAACTGTTGGAGATATTAATATAGACTTCGCCGATGTTCAAACAATTTTTAGTTATAAAGGAAAAGCCTACATGGGAATTGCAAAAAAGAGAAATGATGAACCACTTGAAGATACTGTTAGAAGGGCTATTGATAACCCATTAACTGAAAATAAAATAGATAATGCAAAAGGTGTAATCTTCAACATAAGAGGAGGAGAAAACCTAGGATTAATTGAAATTAATACTGCTATTCAAGTAATAAATGATAAGGTTGATCCAGATGCAAACATTTTATTTGGAACAGTAATTGATGAAACATTAGGAGATGAAACAGAGGTAACTGTTATAGCAACCGGAGTTGAGTAAAATAATAAAAGATGGCAAAAGCCATCTTTTATTATGCAGAATTTTTAGATTCTTTTATGAACAAAGCTATATTTTGTAATGCTTCAAAAGCGGGAGCAATTTGAGACTCATCAATGTTCTCAAAAATTTGCTTTAAATCATCAGCAAATATTGTTCTCTTTCCAAAAAGAAGATAATCAGCAGAAGTATTTGTCTTCTCACAAATAGCTATTACTCTATCTAATGCTAAACCATTTACACCTGATTCAACAGTGCCTAAGAATTGCCCGCTAAACCCAATTAATTTAGCAAACTGCTCCTTGTTCATATTTAAGCTTTTTCTTATTTCTGTAATTCTTTTTCCAATTTCTTCTTTCATAATTTAAACCTCCATAAATAGTGTATTTCAAAATCAAATAAAAAAGTGTGGAACAAACAATGCAAAAAATGTGGAAATTTGCCGAAAAATGTGGTATATTAAATAGGTAGTTTGATTACCAAACTAAAGTTTTACTAAGGAGGTAATATTAACTATTATGAATACTGAAAAACCTATGTCTATATTATTAATTGAAGATGATGAACTTGAAGTTAAAGAATTTCTAGAATACTTAAAAACTAGAAATGATGCAGAAATAATAAAGCATACAAATTCAAGCTACGAAGGAATCAAGGACACAAAAACGTATGTCCCAGAAGGAATAATCCTTGATTTAGAATTACATAAAGGAGAAGGCTCAGGAATAAGCTTTTTAGAAGAATTGCAGAAAACTAAATTAGAATTTAGACCATTAATAGTTGTTACTACAAATGTCTCATCAAATATAGTGTATAACCATATTCATGACTTGGGAACAGATTTTATCTTTTATAAAAAACAAAGTGATTATAGCCCTGAAATGGTAATAAATTCAATGGTTTCATTAAGAGAAACCATATACCATAATCAAACTAATATAGTTAAAACTACAACAGAAACGCCAATAGAGCATGAAAACAGAATAAAAGATAAAATAAACAATGAATTAGATCTAATTGGAGTAGCAAATCATTTAAAAGGTAGAAAATACTTATTTGATGCAATTTTGTATCTATTAGAAAATGATGAAAAAAACAACGATTCAGTATTTTACTATTTATCAAACGAATTTAAAGTTGGTAATAGTAGCATAAGCAGAGCGATGCAAACAGCCATAAACTATGCATGGAGAATATCCTCAATAGATGACTTAATGACACATTATACAGCTAGAATAAATCATCAAACAGGAGTGCCAACACCAACAGAATTTATATATTACTATGCAGATAAAATTAAAAAATATTTATAGAAAACAATAAAAACTCTAACAAAAAGTTTAGAGCTTTTATTTTTTTGTATTTCATTGCATAATTTTTCCATCCCCAAACCACCTAAGAAATCAAGCTTAGGTGGTATTTTTGTATTATACAAAATGCAAATTACCAAATTCATTAAAAAAGGAGGTGGGAATTATGTGGCAAAAAATAATGGAATTTTTCTTATATTGGGGCGGAGTATAAAAAATAAATAGTATAGTCAAATCACATATTAATATATGTGGTTTGATTTTTTTTTACAATTTATATATAATAAAATACAGAGGGATTATATGGAAATAATAGATATAGTAAATAAAGTATTAAAAGTGGATTTTATAAATATTTTGACATATTTCATATTTATAAAACTAACTGATTATGGAGATAATGACAAGCTAAAAACACTCGCAATTTTAATAATAAGCATAATAGAAGCGAGTTTGGAAGTGTTTCTTGTACAATATATTCCTGTATTACCAGTTTTAATTGTTATGTATTTAATACATGGTTTTGTAATATCAAAAATAACAAACAATAAATTTAGTTATTCTATAATTGTAACACTAGCATCTTTTAGTATTACATATTTAGTATACACAATTAGTGTTGTTATAGTTGCAATTATATTAATGCTTATTGAGCCAGACTTTCCAATTAATTCAATCTATTCCTTAATGCTAATAATATGTGTAGAAATATTATTAATAAATAGAATATTTAGAATTAAAAGGCTTAAGAATGGTATAACATTTTTAAAAGATAATAAAAAGCTAAATAATATAGGAATAATTGGTTTTGCATTTATTGGAATAACCATAATAATATACTCAATAGTGAGCAATACTAGTGAATGGCAGTCAGGTACATATTTATTTTTAGGCATTGTCATTGAATCTATCTGCATGTTTATTTGGATTAAACAGAAAATAACCAAATACTATAAACAAAAATTAAAAGAAAAAACAATAGAAGAACTAGAAAACGAAATAAAAGAAAAGGACAAAGAAATAAAAAACATCCTAGAAGAAAATCAAAGAATTGCTACAATAAATCATAAATACAGCAATAGAATAAAAGCATTAGAAGGCTTCTCAAACAAAGTAATGTCAAAACCAGAAATAGTAGAAAACATGAAAGTAGAATTTGGAGATGAATTTTTAAATTTTGAAAAACAAGTACAAAAACTATCTAAAGAATACACTATGGAAATGGAGAAAAATATAGAAAACAAAATACCAAAAACAGGAATCTTTGGCATAGATAATATTTTAGAATACATGAACCAAGAAGCAACTAAAATCAATATAAAATTTAATGTAAAAATAAATGGAAATATCAACTACATGATAGAAAACATAGTAGAGCAAAGTAAGCTAGAAACAATGCTAGGTGACCACATAAAAGACGCAATAATAGCAATAAATAGTAGCAACAATACAAATAAAAATATATTGCTAATACTAGGAATAATAGATGAACACTATGAAGTTCGTATATATGATACAGGTATAGAATTTGAAATACCAACATTATTAAAACTTGGACTAGAACAAATTACTACTCATAAAGAAACAGGAGGAAGCGGAATAGGATTTATGACAACATTTGAAACACTAAAAAATACAAAAGCAAGTTTAATAATAGAAGAAAAACACCCAATGAACAAAACAGACTACACAAAAGCAGTAAGAATAAAATTTGATGGTAAAAACGAATATAGAATTTATACATACAGAGCAGAAGAAATAAAAAAAGAAAATAAAAATGGAAGAATAATTATAACAAATGCATAATTATCAAAATTCAAGCATAAAATTTATTAGCTTAAATTTTGGAGGTTAATTATGTTTTTAGTATTCAATAAAGACAAAATAATGGCATTTGTCGTAGCATGTTCAACCGTGTTTGCCCTATTTTTAATGACTTCATTTTTCGCAAAAACGCCAGAAAACACTATAGCAACTGCAGCTACTAAGAGGCAACTGCCAATATATTCAGTTCAAACAGAAGAAAAGAAAATATCCTTAACAATAAACTGTGCATGGAATGCAGAGGATGTGGATAAAATATTAGAAACATTAGATAAACATCAAGTAAAAGTAACATTTTTTATGGTAGGAGATTGGATAGAAAAGAACGAAGAAGCAGCAAGAAAAATATATCAGGCAGGCCATGAACTGGCAAACCATTCATATAATCACCCACATGTAAATAATTTAAGCTACGATAAAAATGTTGAGCAAATAAATAAGTGTTCAGACTTGATAAAAAAAATAACAGGAAAACCAAGTACATTATACAGAGGCCCTTATGGAGAGTATAATGATACAGTAATACAAGCAGCAAAGGATAATAACCATTATACAATACAGTGGTCTATTGATTCATTAGATTATAAGGCATTAACAGGAGAGCAGATGTGGGAGAGGATAGAACCAAACTTAGAAAATGGAAGCATTATACTAATGCACAATGGCACAGAAAATACAGCAAACAGCTTAGATATGATAATTACAAATATACAAAATAAAGGATACAAAATTGTGCCAGTAACAGAATTAATTTATACAGAAAATTATATAATTGACAATAACGGGAAACAACAAAAACAATAAGCTAAGTTATAAGTGCTTAGCTTATTGTTTTTTATCAGGTATGTATTCTAAAAGTTCAGAGATTTCGCAATTAAAAGCTTTACAAATGCTATCTAATTGCTTTATATCTATTCTTTTAATTTCTTCATAATACATTTTTGAAATTGTAGCAGGACGTATTTTAGTTAGGTCAGCAAGAGCTTTTTGAGTCATTTTATGCTCGCCTAATAAATTTGAAAGCTTAAATTTAATCATAAGAAAAACTCCTCTCTTAAAGTATTATATGGCAGTATTTTATCATTTATTGTCTAAAAATTACATGAAAACAAAAGAATATAACGATAAAAGTAATAAAAAGTTGCCTAACAGTAAACAAAATGATATAATAAATGTGTAAAAGAGAGGTATAAAATGATAAAAAAAACTAATAATAAAGATATGAAAATAAAAGAAGATTGGAAAAAAGAAAATAAAATATATCTAAGAGAGCTTCAAAAATTTTTGGATAAAGCAGAAAATATCGAAAATGAAGAACTAAAAAATGAGATAATTATTCAAATGCTAAAATGTGATGAACAATTAACAAAAATGGCAGAAGAGCAGTTCAAAAGTTATTATGAACAGGGGAAAAAATGTTTAAAAAGATAACAATAGGCTTAATAGCAGGCGTCATAAGCGGATTATTTGCAGCAGGAGGAGGAATGATAGTAGTTCCAGCATTAATACATTTATTTAAACTAGAAGATAGTAAAGCAAGAGCAACATCAGTATTTGCAATACTTCCAATGGTAATAGCAAGCGGAATATTTTACTATAAAAACGACTATATAGATTGGAATTTAGGAATAAAGTGTGCAATAGGAGGAATAATAGGAGGAGTAATTGGGGCAAAACTCTTAAAAAAAATGCCAACAAAAGTTTTAAGAATTTTATTTATAATATTTTTGACATATACATCAATAAAAATGATAATTGCGTGAAAGGATTAATATGTGGGAAATTGTAACTGGATTAATTTCAGGAACTGTAAGTGGAACAGGAATGGGAGGAGGAACAATACTAATACTTGTTCTCTCTATTTTTTTAGTCGTAGAACAACACGTAGCTCAAGCAACAAATTTAGTGTTTTTTGTGCCAACATCAATATCTGCAATAATAGTTTCAATTAAATCCAAATTAATAGAATGGAAAATAGGAATAACATTAGCAATAAGTGGTGTGGTAGGAGCCATAATAGGAGCAAATATATCATCAAAAATGAATGTAAAAGTTTTAAAAAGATGCTTTGGAATTTTCCTTACCATTATTGCAATATATGAAATATATTCAATTATAAAGGAGTATAAAAAAACAAAAAAGTCCAAATAATAAAAAAGAATGGAGGTAATGATATATGAAATTTGTAAAAGGTATTATAATAGGGTCAGCAGTTACAGCCGCAGCCTATGCAATGTATGCAGAAGGAATGTTCAATAGCAAAAGAATGACAAAACAAGCAAGAAAATGGGCTCATAAAATTGGAATAAATTGCTAAAAATTAGCACGTACGTATTGAAAAAAGTATATTAATGTAGTATACTAACTATGCAAAAATAACAAGTAATTATGGAGAATGTTTCATAATTACTTATTATTTGAAAAAACAAGGTAAAAAAATGAATTAAGGAAATGATACAATGGAAAAAGAATCAAAAATACCAAAAACAAAAAGAATTATACTGTCAATATGCTTAATATTATCAACGATAATAATAACATTTTTAATATGTGAGGTAGTAACAATGAGAAAAGAATATTATATAGGAGAAAAAAACTTAAAAATACCAATTTTTGTATATCATGAAATAGTTGAAAATAGTAGCCAAGTTGAAGACCCATCTATGCAAACTCCAGTAGATGTATTTGAAAAGCAGATAAAAACACTAAAGAAAATAGGCTATACACCAATAAGCTATGAAGATTTAGTTCAATATAAAGAAGGTAAGAAAAAACTTCCAAAAAGGAGTTATTTAATTACATTTGATGATGGATACATAGGAATATATAATTATGCCTTTCAAATTGCAAAAAAATATAATATACCAATGACATCTTTTGCAATAGACGATTGTGTTGGAGCACCAGGATATTATAATTGGGAGCAAGCAAAGGAAATGCATGATAGTGGGCTAATGGCAATATATTCACACGGATTAACTCATGCACAATATAATCTAGTTGAACCAAAAGATTTTACAGACCAAATAAATACAGCATATAAAAACTTAAATACAAAATTGCAAGATGAAAATATGTTAAAAGTATTTACATATCCTTATGGATTATATTCAGAAGAAGAATTGCAAGAATTAGAAAAATATAATTATGTACAAAATCTAACAGATGGAAAAATTAATAGAAGCAATAAATTAGATTTAAGTAGATTACATAGAATTTATCCACTAAATGATTCAGCTTGGAAAATAGTATTAAAAATTGAATACAAAAGTTTAAAATATAGGAATTAAGAAAAAGTGCGAAAATTTTTAAAAACTTTCGCACTTTGCATTTTTTAAAACTTAATAAACTTGTAAACTGCTTCAGCAAACCCACCTTTTTCAACTGGTTTAGTAGTAGTATAATTTGCAACTTGCTTAAGCTCATCATAAGCATTTGCAACAGCAACACCGATACCGGCATTTTTTACCATATCAAAATCATTTAAGTTATCACCTATTGTAAGCATTTCATTAGGCTTAATGTTTAAATAATTGCCTAAAATTTCCAAAGCAGTATTTTTATTAACATTTTTAGGTGTAATATCTAAATATTCGTATTCTTTATTTATAACAAAATCTTTATAAGCACCAAACTTTTTAGTGGTTGATACAGATACATTTAAAATATCTAAAATTTCATCTTTTACAGCCTGAGTAGAAGAGGTGCTTGAAATTACTAGTTTACATACTTGAACATCATTGAAAGATATATAATTTCTTATATTATCTACTATTTTAAATTCCATAGCAGGTTCAACCTTTGTGGCAGTTTGCAATTTGTAATTTCGCAAATCCAAATAAAGCAATTCTTCTGTAATAACATTCTTTTCAGTATATACATGAACATGTAAATTATTCTTTTTTGCAATATCAATACATGCCAAAACATCACTTTTGGTTAGCAAATTCTTATATATTTCCTTACCAGTTTTTAAATCAATAATTTGATTTCCATTACCAAAAATTCCATAAGAAGCATTAAATTTTGAACATATATTTTTAGTAATAGGATAAGTTTTCCCTGTACATATTACAAAATTCATTTTATGGTTATTTAAATCTTTAATTGCATTGAAGTTATTTTCATAAATATAATTATTTTTGTCAACAATAGTTCCATCTAAATCACTGGCAACTAATTTAATCATAATAATTACCCCCAACGTAATAATTATACCATAAAAAAGACAAAAAGTAAATATTACAAAAATGTTACAAAAATATTTCATTTTTAAAACATTTATTAAAAGTATTGACAATTTATGAAAAATTTTATAATATACTGTTATATATTACCAGGAATTATATGGGAGGATAAAAAAATGGCAGTAGCGATTGTTAATAAATTTTTAGATGCTCTAGGATTATCAAACGATAACGAACAAGAAACAGAAAATGAGGATATATATAATATTGAAGAAGAAAAAGATACAGAGGAAGTTGAAGAAAGAGGAATATTTGGCAACAAAAAAGGCAAAATAACAAGTATGCCACAAATACAAGCAGTAAAAATGGTTATAACACAACCAACTTCTTTTGACCAATCAGAAGAAATTTGCAACTATTTAAAAGAAAAAAAATCAATAATTGTAAATTTAGAATATGTAAATAAAGATGTAGCAAGAAGAATAATTGATTTTTTAAGCGGAGCAGTACATGCTCTAAATGGCCATATTCAAAAAGTATCAAATTCAATATTCTTAATAGCACCAGTAAATTATGATATAGAAAGTGATTTAGCTAGAGAAGAATTGAAAAATAAATTATCAGTATCTTGGTTAAAATAGTAAAGTAGGGGGCAAAAAGTATGATAACACCATTAGATATAGAAAATAAAAAATTTACAAAACAAATGGTAAATGGATATAATGTTGATGAAGTAGATGAATTTTTAGACGAAATAACAACAGATTATGAAAAATTATATAAAGAAAATAAAGAATTAAAAGAAAATGCAGAAGCATTACACAATGATGTTGGGCAATACAAAAATATAGAATCAAGTATTCAAAATACACTTATAATAGCACAAAAAACAGCAGACGAAATACAAAATGTTGCAAAACAAAAAGCAGAACAAATAGTAAAAGACGCTGAATATCAATCAAAATCAAAACTAGATGAGCTAAACACACAAATTATGATTAAAGAAAAAGAAATTGATGAATTAAAAAAACAATTTAGTGTATACAAAGCAAAAATGGAATCATTGCTTATATCTCAATTAGAACTAATAAAAGATATGGCAGAAGACGAAGAATAAAATAATAAACGTTATGCAGACTTAAGAGTCTGCATATTTTTTTATCCTTTTAAATATAAATTATAAAAGAGAAAAAAGAAAGGAAGAATATAATATGAAAAATAAAAAAGTTTTAATTATTATTTTTTTAATAATTTTAGCAATTTTAATAATATTTTTTATAAAAACAAATTATAAATTTTCAAAAAAAGGAAATAATATAATTAACAAATCAGCTGATGAATTAAATGAATATATTTTAAGTATAGAATCTTACAAGGCAACGGCAAACATAATAGTAAAAAGCAATAAAAATGAAAATAAGTACGCAATAAAACAGGAATATAACAAAGACAATAATACATTTAAACAGGAAGTGTTAGAGCCACAAGACATTGCAGGCACACAGTTTGTATATGATGGAACAACTTTAAAAGTAGAAAATACAAAATTGAATTTAAGCAAAATATATAATAATTATAAATATATAGAAAGCAATCAACTAAGTTTAACAGCATTTATAGAAAACTATAGGCAAGACGAACAAGCAAAATGCATAGAAGAAAACGGAATGGTAATATTTGAAACAAATTTAATTGAAAACAATAGATATTCTCAAAAAGAAAGGCTATATATTAATAAAGAAAAAGGAAAAATCGAAAGATTAGAAATAAATGATATAACACAAAACACTAGAATTTACATATTATATAATGAGATAGAAATTAATACAACATCAAAAGAAGAAATATTAGCATTTCATGTAAAAACATATGAGGAAGATATTTAACAGAAGAAAAAGCAAAATCTCTATTACCTATATTTAAAATATAAAACAAATACATTAAATAGCAGGAGTGAAGAAAATGGTAATAAAAAGAGGAGATATGTTTTATGCAGATTTAAGCCCAGTAGTAGGCTCAGAACAAGGAGGAATTAGACCAGTATTAGTAATACAAAATAACATAGGTAATAAGTATAGCCCAACAGTTATTGTATCAGCAATAACATCTCAAGCTAACAAAAATAAACTTCCGACACATATAGAATTAGACTCAAGTGAATTTGGGTTAAAATCAGATTCAATAATTTTAGCGGAACAAATAAGAACAATAGATAAAAGCAGATTAAAGGAAAAAATAGGACATATAGATGAAGGATCTGTTATGACACAAATAAATAATGCTTTAGGTGTAAGCTTTGGACTGGGTGAATGAATATTCTTAAAAAATAAAATAAGGATTAATGTATAATCATATTTAGGAACAAGTGTGAGCTTGTTCCTTTTTAGTTGACAAAATTCGACTTTTCGAGTATTATAATAAAGGTGTAGAGTTTAAAACAGAAAGGAAATGATATATATATGTTCAAAGAATTTAAAAAATTTGCAATGAAAGGCAACATAATGGATTTAGCTGTTGGTGTTGTTATAGGAGGGGCATTTCAAAGAATAGTAAACTCATTAGTAAATGATATAATAATGCCTTTAATAGCAACATTTACAGGCAAAGTAGACTTTTCAGACCTAACAATTACACTAGGAAATAGCAGTATTAAATATGGATCATTTATAACAGCTATTGTAAACTTTTTAATAATTGCTTTTTCAATATTTTTATTTATTAGATACATAAACAAATTGAATAAAAAACTAGAAGAATTAAAGGATGGAGAAATTAAAAAGTTAAAGAAAAAAGTTAAATTTGGAAGAAGAAAAACAGATAAAGAAACAATAATAGAACCAACTCCAACAACAAAAATATGCCCATACTGTTTTACAGAGATAAACATAAACGCAACAAGGTGCCCACATTGTACATCTATTTTAGAGGAGAACTCAAATAAGGAAGAATGAAATATTACAATTATATTACAAATTGCAAAAAGTTATTCATTATAAAAAAAGTAAGTTAACCCATCAATAATTTGCACAAGTTATACTAAATTTAACTAGAAAATCTAAGTTTTTTTGTGAAATGCTTGCAAAATTTAGAAATCCGTGTTACAATAGAAAAAGTGAAATTTTATTTTGACTTTGAGGAGGTGCTTAAGAGATGCCAAATATTAAATCTGCAATAAAAAGAGTTAGTGTAATTGAAACTAAAACTTTACAAAATAATATGATAAAATCAGAATACAAAACAGCTGTAAAGAAATTTGAAGCAGCCGTAGCAGCAGGAGATAAAGAAAAAGCTGGAGAAGCTCTAAAATTAGCTACAAAGAAAATTGATAGTGCTTGTTCAAAAGGTATATTAAAACAAAATACAGCTTCAAGAAAAAAATCAAATTTAGCTAAAAAATTAAATGTAATGTAGTTTAGAGAAGATTTCAAGAAATTGAAATCTTTTTTATTTTTCTCTTGCATAAAATTTAGTAATGTAATAAAATAATGCTAAATATATAAATGGAGGTTTTACAAATGTCAAATATTAAATTAACACTGGAAAATACAAATATAAAAAAAGAAGATTTAATGAAGTTTAATGAAAAGGTTGAAATTGCTCATAACGAGTTACATGAAGTAGCTGATAATCAAAATGAATTTGTTGGCTGGCTACATTTACCTACAAATTATGATAGAGAAGAGTTTGAAAGGATAAAAAAGGCGGCAGAGAAAATTAAAAAGGATTCAAAAGTTTTTGTAGTTATTGGAATTGGTGGTTCATATTTAGGTGCGAGAGCAGTTATTGAATCATTAACAAATACATTCTATAATTTATGTGCAGATAGAAAAACACCACAAATATTCTTCTGCGGAAACAATATTAGTCCAAATTATGTAAACGATTTAATAGAATGTATAGGTGATAAAGATATTTCAATAAATGTTATATCAAAATCAGGAACAACAACAGAACCTGCTATTGCATTTAGAATTTTTAGAGAATTTTTGGAATCAAAATACGGAATAGATGAAGCAAGAAAAAGAATTTATGTAACTACAGATAAGGAAAGAGGAGCATTAAAAAAGCTTTCAAATGAAGAGGAATATGAAACATTTGTAATACCAGATAACATTGGTGGCAGATATTCAGTTTTAACAGCAGTTGGACTATTACCAATCGCAGTTAGTGGAATTAATATTGATAAGTTGATGTATGGAGCAAAAACAGGTGAGGATAAATATAACGAAAAATCATTAAAATATAATGAATGTTACCAATATGCAGTTGCAAGAAATATTCTATATAATCAAGAAAAAACAACAGAAATTTTAGTGAATTATGAACCAAAAATGCAATATTTCACAGAATGGTGGAAACAATTATATGGGGAGAGTGAAGGTAAAGATGGAAAGGGAATATTTCCAGCAGGAGTAACATTCACAACAGATTTACATTCACTAGGACAATATATTCAAGATGGAAAACGTAATTTATTTGAAACAGTAATAGATATAGAAAAACCTAAAACAGATATAACAATAAAAAGAGATGCAGATAATTTAGATGGACTAAACTTCGTTGCAGACAAAACAATGGACTATGTAAATAAAAAGGCAATGCAAGGTACAATAGAAGCACATGTTGCAGGAGGAGTACCAAATATTAAAATAACAATGAATGAACTAAACGAAGAAAATTTAGGAGAACTTATATACTTTTTTGAATTAGCTTGTGGAATATCAGGAAAAATATTAGGAGTAAATCCATTTGACCAACCAGGTGTAGAAGCATATAAAAAGAATATGTTTAGATTACTTGGAAAACCAGGTTTTTAGATAAATAAGCTTAGGAAGGAGAAACAAAGTGAATACAGTTTATTTTCCTTTATTAAATTTGAAGCTTACAATAAACAATATAGCATTTTCTATATTTGGAATAGATATATATTGGTATGCAATTTTAATTGTAGGTGCAATGATAGCAGGAATAATTATTTTGAAACTAAGAGATGGATTATATGGAATAAAGTTTGAAACAGTTATAGACTTGGTTTTGTACTTAATACCAATATCAATCATATCAGCAAGACTATATTATGTGCTATTTGATTTAGACTTTTTTTTAAAAGAACCAATGCAAATATTAAATATTAGAACAGGCGGAATGGCAATATATGGAGGCATTATAGGAGGAGCAATTACAAGCTTTGTATTTTGCAAAAAGAAAAACATTCAAATATTGGATTTATTCGATTATATTGCCCCAGCATTAGCATTGCGGCCAAGCAATAGGAAGATGGGGGAATTTTGTAAATGTTGAAGCTTATGGTGAGAAAACCACACTTCCTTGGAGAATGGGAATATACGAATTGGGAGAATATGTTGAGGTACATCCAACATTTCTATATGAATCAATAGCAACGCTTACATTATTTATTGTACTGATGAACATAAAAAATAGAAAGTTTGCAGGACAAATAACTTACATCTACTTTATATGGTATGGAGTTGATAGAATGTTAATTGAGGGGCTAAGAACAGATAGTTTAATGTTAGGATCAATAAGAATATCTCAAGCTGTTTCATTGGGAATACTAATAATTGGAATAGTTTTGTATATTAAAAATAGAAAAAAATAAACTTAAATGACGAGCTAAGCTCGTCATTTTTTACCATCCGCCATTTAGCTGGCTTTTTAATGTTAAGTTAATTACACTTCCAATTTCAACCTGTGAATCAGCTGCTATATCTTGGCTTATTACTATTCCAGAGCCATCTATTGCTATATTTAAGTTCGCTTCAGAAGCTACATTTATTGCTTCAGAAACAGACATTCCTTTGAAGTTTGGAACAGATACAGAGGTTGAAACATTGCTTGATTCAGTATATAAGAAAACATCAGCATTTTCTAATAATTGAGCACCCTTTTTAGGCATTTGATTTGCTACTAACTCAGTATCTTGAATTGAACTATCTATATGTACATCAAATCCGCTAGCTTGTAATAACTCTTTTGCTTCTAAAATAGTTTTATTTTTTAAATCTGGCATAGTAGTTGTTTCGTATTTAGATGAAGAATCGTTTGTAGTTGAAGCAACACCAATGTAAGGTAAAACTTCTGATAATATTTGAGAAACAACAGGACCAGCAATTTCGCCACCTTGGAATGATTTCCCTTTAGGATTATATAAAGCTACTAATACTACAACTTGTGTATTAACAGTAGGAGAAAGACCTATAAATGAAGCTACATAAGTACCATCTCCTTGACCAAGGTTTTCAGATGTACCAGATTTTCCCCCTATTGAATAACCTTTAACATCAGCATATTTTCCTGTTCCATCACTTACAGCATAATCTAACATATCCATAACTTCAGCAGCTGTTTTCTTTGATACTACTTGTCTTACTTGTACTGTATCAGGAACTGTGGTGCTTCCAGTATTTGGATCAACAATTTTATCAACAATTCTTGGTTGCATTAAAGTACCTTCATTAGCTATTGCAGAAACAGCAGTTATTAGTTGAAGAGGGGTAATGTTAATACCTTGTCCAAACGACATTGTAGCAAGCTCAAATTTTCTAATAGAATTGTTATTATAGAAAATACTGCTAGACTCTCCATAAAAGTTTGAATTTGTAGTAGATAGTAAGCCAAAAGCATTATAATATTTATATAAAGTTGGTGCACCAATTTTTAGACCTAATTGTATAAAAGCAGGGTTACAAGAGTTTGCTAAAGCTTGTTTCAAAGATTCACCTTCATGAGGTCTAGTATATCTCCAGCAATTAATAGGAACATTATCAACCATTTCAGTACCAGCACAGTAAAAAACATCAGGAGTATTTTCATCAACAATGCCTTCCTCTAAGCCAACAGAGGCAGTAATTATTTTAAAAACTGAACCAGGCTCATAAGTGTTTTGAACAGCTTTATTTCTCCACATATCATAAAGGTAATTTGTTTGTTCTTCAGTAGACATAGTATCCCAGGCAATAGAGGTATCTGTTGGTGTAAATGGAGTATTCAAGTTATAATCTGGATAATTAGCCATTGCTAAAATGTTACCAGTTGAAGGCTCCATAACAATACAAGTACCATAGTCTGAAATATTATCAATAACAGCTTGTGAAAGATATTTCTCTACAATAGACTGTATATTAACATCGAGAGTAAGATATACATTGCTTCCGTCTAAAGCATCAATGTAAGACTTCTTTTGATTTGGAATTTCTGAGTTTACAGAGTCAGTTAAAGCAACAACCTTACCAACAGTGCCAGATAATATAGAATCTAAAGAATTTTCCAAGCCAAACAAGCCGTTGTTATCAGTACCAGTAAAGCCAATTAAGTGGCAAGCTAGGTTATTATAAGGATAATATCTTTTTGCAGAAGAATCTATATTAATTCCACTATAAATTTTATTTGATTTCATCCAATCTTTTAATAAATCAATTTTATCACTCTCAACCTTTGAGGCAATGTTAACAGAAGTAGTAGCAGTTGTAAGCTTTTCTAATACAGAAGAATATTCTAATCCAAAAATATTACTAAAAGATTGTGCAACAAACTCTAAAGAAACAGAATCTCCATTAGTATACTCGAGCTTGGTTGGATTAACTGAAACAGTATCAACTTCTGCACTTATAGATAAAACTTTGCCATTAGCATCAAGAATAGTTCCTCTTGTGGGATTTATAATTTTGGTAGAGGTTTGCTGAGCACTAGCTTCTTTACTTAAAGAAGGGCCCTTTATGAACTGGAGATATGCAATTCTAATAACAAGTAAAAAAAGTAGAAACAAACAGAATAATTCTATAATTTTTAATTTTCTTATATTTGATATATTAATTTTTACAATTTTTTTAGATTTCTTCATAAGTATCCTCCATAAACAACATTATTCTATATTATAAATTACCAAAAATCAAGAGTTTTCTCTTGTTTTTTTGTATAAAAAGTTATATAATTATTAACATTAAAAAAGAGAGAGGATGAAGGCTAATGCAAGTTGAGAAAGAAGAAATAATGCATATTGCAAAGCTCGCAGCTTTAAATATAAAGGAAGAAGAAATTGAAGAATATAGAAAAAATCTTCAAGATATTTTAAATTTTGCAAACATAGTAAATAATGTAAATACAGAAAATGTTAGTGAAACAATAGGAAGTACAAGCAATGTTAATATGTTTAGAGAAGATGAAATAAAAGAATTTGAGGATAAGGAAGCTCTAATGCAAAATGCACCTGAAAAACAGAACAATATGTTTAGTATTCCAAAAGTAATTTAAGGAGGGTAAAATGGAACTTTACGAATTAACAGTACATGAATTAATTGAGAAACTTGAAAAAAATGAAATCACATCACAAGATATAATAAACAGCTATTCAAACAGAATTAAAGAAAAGGAAAAGGATGTACAAGCTTTTGTTACTGTTACAACAGATAAAGCTTTGGAACAATCTAAAAATGTAGATAGAAAAACATCAAAATTAGCAGGTATTCCAATAGGAATAAAGGATAATATGTGCACAAAAGGAGTAAAAACAACATGTAGTTCAAAAATGCTAGAAAACTTTATAGCACCTTATGATGCAACAGTTGTAGAAAAATTAAACGAAGCCGGAATTATAAGCCTTGGAAAACTTAATATGGATGAATTTGCAATGGGAGCGTCAACAGAATATTCTGCATTTAAACCAACTAAAAATCCTTGGAATTTAAGTGCAGCACCAGGCGGTTCAAGTGGAGGAAGTGCAGCAGCAGTAGCTTCAAATATGGTACCTTGGGCACTAGGTTCAGATACAGGAGGATCAATCCGTCAACCAGCATCACTTTGTGGTGTTGTAGGACTAAAACCAACTTATGGTTTAGTTTCAAGATATGGATTAGTAGCATTTGCATCATCACTAGACCAAATTGGTCCAATTACAAAAGATGTTGAAGATAGTGCAATACTATTGAATGTATTAGCTGGATTTGATGAAAAAGATTCAACATCAGTAAATCTTCCAAAAAAGGATTACACAAAAAGCCTAGTAAAAGATGTAAGTAAATTAAAAATAGGAGTTCCAAAAGAGTTTTTAGGAGAAGGAATAAACGAGGAAGTAAAGAAGGCTATAGAAAATGCAGTTGAAAAATATAAGAGCTTAGGAGCAACAGTAGAAGAGTGTACATTAGATATTGCAAATGAAGCATTAGCAACATATTACATTATTGCATGTGCAGAAGCAAGCTCAAACTTAGGCAGATTTGATGGTATAAGATATGGATACAGAACTAAAAACTATAATAACTTAAATGACATATTTGTAAATTCAAGAAGTGAAGGCTTTGGAGCAGAAGTAAAGAGAAGAATAATACTTGGAACTTATGTGTTATCATCAGGATATTATGATGCATATTACAAAAAAGCTCAAAAGGTTAGAACAGTAATAAAACAAGAATTTGAAAAACTATTTAAAGAATATGATTTATTACTAACACCAACATCACCAACAGTAGCATATAAGATAGGAACAAAATCAAACAATCCATTAGAAATGTATTTAGCAGATTTATGTACTGTATCAGTAAATATAGCAGGACTTCCAGGAATTTCAATACCTTGTGGGGTAGATAATTCTGGATTACCAATAGGTATGCAATTAATAGGAAAACCTTTTGGAGAGGAAACATTAATACAAGCAGCATACACTTATGAGCAGGAAATAAAATTTAGAGAAAAATATAAACCAACATTTAAAAATTAGGAGGATAATATGTTAAGAGAAGATTATGAAGTTGTAATAGGCCTAGAGGTACACGCAGAGTTATCAACAAAAACAAAAATATTCTGCTCTTGCCCAACAGAATTTGGAGGAGAACCAAATACACACTGTTGCCCAGTATGTATGGCAATGCCAGGAGCACTTCCAGTGCTTAATAAAAAAGTAGTTGAATATGCAATAAAAGCTGGCTTGGCTACAAATTGCAGCATAACAAGAGTTAGTAAAAATGATAGAAAAAACTATTTCTATCCAGACTTACCAAAGTCATATCAAATATCTCAATATGATATGCCACTTTGTACAAAAGGATATGTTGAAATAAAAACAGAAGACGGAACAAAAAAAATAGGATTAGTTAGAATTCACATAGAAGAAGATGCAGGAAAATTAAATCATGATGAATTTGGAAGAGGAAGCTTAGTAGACTTAAATAGAAGCGGAGTTCCATTAATAGAAATAGTTTCAGAACCAGATATGAGAAGTGTTGAAGAAGCAGATAGCTATCTTAAAAAACTAAAATCAATACTTGAATATATTGAGGTATCAGACTGTAAAATGCAAGAAGGTTCATTAAGAGCAGACGTAAATGTTTCAGTTAGAAAAAAGGGTGCAAAAGAACTTGGTACAAGAACAGAAATGAAAAACATGAACTCATTTAGGTCAATTACAAGAGCAATAGAATATGAAGCAGAAAGACAAATTGAAGTTATTGAAAATGGCGGAAAAATAGAGCAAGAAACATTAAGATGGGATGAAGTATCAGGCAAAACATTCTCAATGAGAGATAAAGAAAATGCACAAGATTATAGATACTTCCCAGAGCCAGATTTAGCAATTATAAACATATCTGATGAAATGATAGAAAATATAAAGAAAACATTACCAGAAATGCCAGAAAGTAGACATGAAAGATATATCAAAGAATTTAAGTTACCAGAATATGATAGTAACATTTTAACATCATCAAAGTATTTATCAGATTTATTTGAAAAAGCAACAGCAAAATGTAACAATCCAAAAGCAGTTAGTAACTGGATAATGACAGATATAACAAGAATTTTAAATGAAAAAGAACAAGAACCAAACGATATTCCTTTTACAGCTGAAGAACTTGGAAAATTAGTAATATTAATAGATAAAGGAACAATAAGTTCAAAAATAGCAAAACAGGTACTAGAAGAACTATTTGAAAATCCAAAGGATCCAGAGGATATAATTAAAGAAAAAGGTTGGATACAAATTTCTGATGAAGGAGCAATAAAAGAAGTAGTAACAAAAATCCTTGAAGCAAATCCTGCATCAATAGCAGACTACAAAGCTGGAAAGGATAGAGCATTAGGATTTTTAGTAGGACAAGCAATGAAGGAAACACGAGGAAAAGCAAATCCACAATTATTAAACAAAATGTTCTTAGAAGAATTAAATAAATAATGAAAAAACCCCTCTAACTTAAGAGGGGCTTTTCATTGGAGTTTAATCGTCGTAAAATTCGTAATCGTCAGGAAGATCAAATTCATCCTCAAAACAATCACTATACTCACAGGTTTCGCAATCATTAGGGCAATTGCAAACCGAGTCTTTTAATTTGCAACTATTACAATCATCGTCGCAAATATCAAGAGCACATGGACATACAGAACAATTACCTCTTAAAAGGCAATGCGGACAAGTGTCATCATTTTCCTCTTCATCCTCTATCTCAAGGTGATATTTTTCATCAGGAGAATTAGAGTGAATGAGTCTAACACGTAAAATTGCATAAGGCTCACGAGGACAAGCGAGGATTGAGCAACCAGATTCAGCATGAATATATACTGAATCAACAACAGGTGCACAAATTGAAACAGCACCAAGGGATAAAATGGTATCTGCACTTACAAATTCAGGTGCGTTGATGATAATGTCTCCACCTGCTTCAAGGCTAGCAACTAGAACATTTCCTTCTGCATAGAAATTTCCGGTAATGACAATATCGTCATAAAGGGAAAAGTCTTCAGTGCAGAATACGTCACAGTCGAAAACCTTAATATTCCGTTTTTCCATGATTCAACCTCCAAAAAAATATTATTTAATTCCCAAAGGAAATTTCATACTCTATTATACCATAGGTTTCCATAATATGCAATTACTGTCTAACTTTTTGAATTTTATCACTAGCCAAAGCACCAACTAAAAAACATACAAAGAATGTTAGACTACATTTAACTACAGAATAACCAATTTCAAATGCAATATGTGAAACTGGATTTTGCATATATAAAAACAAAATATATGTAGCCAAAAGCCCTAAAACAAAGGCAAATTTAAAACCATTTTTCATAACCTTAATAATAGTAATATCAATATCTTTAAAATCACTAATTAATTTCTTCATAAGTAAAACCTCCTAAAACCATGTTAACATAAAACAAAAGAAAAAGCAAAGGTAATTTATGGGAACATAAATGTTGATTTAATAATAAATAAAATCAAACAAGGACATTGAAAAAATCATATATTCACTTTTGGCTTACTATATAAGAAATTAGGAATACTTGACAATAACTTAACGCAAGTAGTATCATATACATATGACAGTTGGGGAAAATTAATATCAATTAAAGACGCAAACAGAAATGAAATAACAGATACAACAAATATAGTGCTAATAAATCCATATAGATATAGAAGTTATAGATACGATACCGAAACAGGGCTATATTACTTGAATTCAAGATACTATAACCCAGAATGGGGAAGGTTTATAAATGGAGATGGATATGGAGGACAAGTAGGAGAATTATTAAGCCATAATGTATATGCATATTGCTTAAATAATCCTGTAAATAACTATGATCCAGATGGAGATATAGCTTTAGCAATTCCGTTTATTGCAATTTCAGTAAAAGACCTTTTAATAGCAACAGTAGGATTTGTAGGAGGAGTAGCAATTGGAGGAACTATTTTTGACAATATAAAAGATAATGCAACCTCTAAAGCTAAATTAGAACCAATAGCAAAAACTCCCAACAGGGGCACACATACAGTATATACTTTAAGAAATGAAAAAAAATTGTTGAGTATGTTGGCAGAACAGGAAGACCTATAGAATATAGAAAGCAAGAGCATCTAGCAAATCCTGCAAGAGCGCACCTAATCCTGCAAAAGGAAGCAGAAAATTTAACTTTAACTCAAGCAAGAGGATTGGAACAAATATTAATAGATAAATATCAAACATTAAAT
Organism: uncultured Clostridium sp.; assembly: GCA_900553365.1. Taxonomy (GTDB): domain Bacteria; phylum Bacillota; class Clostridia; order TANB77; family CAG-508; genus UMGS1781. The sequence continues at coordinate 10,080 of USDL01000003.1, read as the reverse complement.
AGAAATAATCTAGCAAGCAATCAAAGAAATGGAATATGGTTATACAATCCTAATCGTAGCAAATATATAGAAGCTGCATCAATGCTTCTTTCAGAAAATGAAACATATGTAGGACCATAAATTAATATAAAACGTAATTACAATACATATTTGCAATTACGTTAGAAAGAGAGGAATCACATGGGAACATGGGGAGTAAATCTATATCAAGATGATACAGCACTAGATGTAAAGGAAGAATATAAATATAAACTACACATGGGAAAAACGAATGAAGAAGCGACAGAAGAAATAATAGAAGAAAACCAAGATCTAATTGAGGATATAGAGGAACAATCTTTGTTTTGGTTTGTATTGGCAGATACACAGTGGAACTTGGGAAGATTAGAGGAATACGTCAAAAATGAAGCGTTAAAATATATAGAGCTAGGTACAGATTTAGAAAGATGGAAGGATGATACCAAACTATATGAAAAGAGAAGAAAAGTCCTAGAGAAACTAAGAGAAAAATTACTTACACCTCAACCAGAAGAAAAGAAGATCTCCAAATATCGAATATATAAATGTGAATGGAAAATAGGAGACGTATTTGCATACAAATTAAAAAGTGAATATGCAAAACAAAATAAATTAGAAAATAGATATTTAATAATGCAAAAGGTAGACGAAACAGCCTGGTATCCTGCACATATCATTCCTATGGTAAGAATAAAAATTACAAATGATGGAACAATTCCCAAAACAGAAGATGAAATTAACAAATTAGAATACATTCAAACTGATTTTTGTTTATATGAAGATAGATTTTGTGGTTTTAGTGCATTAAAACCGTTGAAAGAGCAAACTGTTGGAATGTCTTTTAGTACAGACGAATATGGATTGCTAGAACAATATTGGGTGAGCTTAATAATAACATCAAAAAAAATGTTTGAAAATGAAATAATATACTTAGGAAATTATCAAAACATTGAACCACCAAAAAATGAATTTATCCCTATTTGTAAAACCAATTGTCCGATATTGCCATGGAAGGAACTAGAAGAAAGAGTTATAAAAATGTATTTAGGACATAATAAAAGAAATTATGAAATATACAAAAAGAATAGTGATAGTCATAATATAAAAGAATAAAGTTAAAAGCTACAAGATTACGTATATGCTCTTGTAAGCTTTTGTTATTAAGAAAGCACGATGAGTCAGGAAATATCATAGGACTAAAATATAACAATACTCAATATTACTATATCAAAAACCTACAAGGAGATATAATAGGAATACTTGACAATAACTTAACGCAAGTAGTATCATATACATATGACAGTTGGGGAAAATTAATATCAATTAAAGACGCAAACAGAAATGAAATAACAGATACAACAAATATAGTGCTAATAAATCCATATAGATATAGAAGTTATAGATACGATACCGAAACAGGGCTATATTACTTGAATTCAAGATACTATAACCCAGAATGGGGAAGGTTTATAAATGCGGATGGAACTATGAGTAGTGGATATGAGATATTAGGGCATAATATGTATGTTTATTGCAATAATAACTGTATAAATATGTGTGATCCTGATGGCAAGCTTCCAATATTAGCTATAGCAATTGCATATGTAGCAACAAATGCTTTAACTCCAGTGAAATTCAGTAATTTTGCAAATAGTACAATAAAAAAATTAATAATTAAAGATAATATGCGTAAAAACATCAGATTTGCAGAGAATTTGCCGAAAACTGGAACACCTAATTCAACTAAAGAATTACTAAATCCAGATGGAACAGTAAAACAAAGAAGATATTATGGACCTGATGGAAGAGCAACTAGAGATACAGATTATAATCATTCAGGGAAACATCAATTCCCCCATGATCACGAATGGGATTGGAATAAAACTCCACCAAGACAGAAACCAAAAGAGACAGCAAAAGAAATTACCCAAGGGTTAATTATTGGAGGTACAGCTTATATTACTTATAGGCTAATAAGAATGATTCCTTCATTGCTTTGCCCTCTAACAATAATCCCTAATGCAATAATACCATAAAGGAGGAAGTTGAAATGTTAGAAAATATACACGATAATATAATAATAAAATATTCTGTTGATTTTGAAAACAGTAAAATAATTATCAATACGATAAACGAAGACGGGGCAAGAATAGATATAATATTTGAAGATATGCTAACATGTGCTTTTGAAGAACAGCAAAAAAACAGTATTATTCTGGATATAGAAGAAAGGAGAGGAACAGAATTTATTAATGACAACATTGAATTATTAAAAAGAGATTATGGATGGCCGATAGTATACAATAGCATTGAAAAATTAAATAGCACTATAGAAGCACAAAAATACAAATACTATATTTTACAATCCTCTTATGGAATGTGTGGCTGGATTCTATCTAGAGGACTAAGAATAGAAAAAACAATAAATAATTAGCTAATAAAGCAACGACAAGTTATTTGTCCCTGCTTTATTATAACTATAAAAAGTATACAAGGAGATACAATAGGCATACTTGACAATAACCTAACTCAAGTAGTATCATATACATATGACAGTTGGGGAAAATTAATATCAATTAAAGACGCAAACAGAAATGAAATAACAGATACAACAAATATCGGGTTAATAAATCCCTATAGATATAGGAGTTATAGATATGATGCTGAAACAGGGCTATATTACTTAAATTCAAGATACTACAACCCAGAATGGGGAAGGTTTATAAATGCGGACGGAATGATATCAACGGGACAAGGACTACTTGCGCATAATATGTATGTATACTGTGAAAACAATACTGTAAATAGAATGGATTTATTAGGAGATAGTTGGGTAAGTGTATTAAAAAATGCTACAGCTAATTTTGTAACTAATATTGTAAAAAAGACAGCAGAAGTTGTTAATGCTATAGCACAAAAAAATAATGTTGTACTATCATCAAGCAATAATGGTCATGGAAATTTACCTCTAACAGGTGAGCCAAATTCAACCGTAAAAAAGCCCAATGGAGATACACGTGCTTATGGACCAGATGGAAGAGCTACAAAAGATACTGACTACAGTCATCCGAGTCGTCATCCTGAATTGAAGAATCCTCACGAGCATGACTGGGAATGGGATAACAATGGAGTACCTAACAGAGGGAAAGCTCATAACTTTGAAAATATTGGAGTTGCACTTGGAACAGGAGTAGGGATTGGATTTGGAGGATATCTATTATATAGAGGAATAAGAATGATACCGTCATTATTTCCTGCTTTATGGTGGACAATTCCAGCAAATGTAGTAGCACCATAAATGTAAAAGGAGAAGATTTTATGAATAAAGGAATAGAATTTAAAATACCAAATGAATTCGGAAATTATTTAAAACAAATTTTTGATAAAGTTGATTCTACAAATTACATATGGAAAATCGAAGAGACTGAAGCTTATATAGATGGAGTAACTAATTTATTTGAGATGGATAAATACTCAAATCATGATTTTAAAAATATAATTTCTCAAGAAAAATATTACACAGTGTTTGCGAATATAAAATTATATGAAACAGAAGATAAAATTGTAATAAGAAATTATTCAGATTTTTTAAATAGTTCGTGCATTCTTATACTATTTATAACTGATAATGTTTTCGTTGAAGTATATTCAAAAAGTGAAGATATATTAAAAATCATATATGAAAATGCTTTAAAAAGCAAATTTACTGGTCTCAACTACATAACGGAAAATAATATTAAACGTAAAGATTTTTCTGCGTATAGTGATTGATACCATGGGGGTGCCATTGGGGACAGAGATTTTTTCAATAAACTATTTATTTCTAATATGACGAAACAGAAAGCATAGTAGGAATAAACTACAACGGAACAGAATATTGGTATATCAAAAACCTACAAGGAGATATAATAAGTAGAATAATTGCTGGGATTTTACAAATACTGTTCTTAAATGTGAATCGTGAAGGGAAAATTTAGTATGGAATTTGTAAAAATCATTTGGCTATCATTAGGCTCAATATTAACTTTATTTGTCTTAACTAAAATAATGGGAAACAAAGAAATGTCGCAGCTAAATATGTTTGATTATGTAATAGGTATAACAATAGGTTCAATAGCAGCAGAAATGTCTACTGCTCTAGAAAGTAGCTTTATTCAGCCACTAACAGCCATGATAGTATATGCTGTTGTAACAATAATAATATCAAGCATATCTAACCACAATCTAAAAGCCAGAAGAGTAATAGATGGAAGAACTTTAATATTATTAGATAATGGAAAACTATATAGAAACAATTTCAAAAAGGGAAAATTGGATTTGAATGAATTTTTAATGCAATGTAGAACAAATGGATATTTTAATATAAGCCAAATACAAACAGCCATATTAGAATCAAATGGAAAAATAAGTTTTTTACCAAAACAAGGTTCAAAGCCATTAGCACCAGATGATTTAAACTTAAAATTAAAACAAGAAAAATTAGTTTTAAATGTTGTACTAGATGGAATTGTGCTTGAAGAAAATCTAAAAATACTGGGAAAAGATATGGACTGGCTAGAAAAACAAACCAAAAAGCAAGGCATAAAAAATATAGAAAAAATATTCCTTGCAACCTGTGATCAAGATGATAATTTAAGTGTATACATGAAAGTAAACAATAACAATGCAGATGACATGTTTTAGAAAATTCTCCTCCTTATATTGACTTTTTGCGACATTAAATATAGAATATATATGTGCTAATAGCATTTAGCACATGGAGGGGAAGATATTTATATGTTTGGACACAGAAGCGATGGAAGAAAAATTAAAAATTTACCAGCATTTTTCAAGGTAATACCTAGTGTAATGCTAGAAAGGAATGATTCACAAGTACTATATAAGCAAGATATTCCAATAAAATACTTAGATGAGTATATAGATAATAAAGCAAAAGAAGGAATAAAAATTGGTTATATGCATATTATCTATGCAGCAATAGTAAGAGTAATTGCTGAAAGACCACGATTAAATAGATTTGTTATGAATGGTACAACTTATGCAAGAAATAAAATATATGTATCTCTTGCAATTAAAAAGAATCTTACAGATGATGGAGTAGAAACAACAACTAAAACTGAATTTCAAGGTACAGAAAACATTTTTGAGGTAAAAAAGAAACTAGATGATATAATTGAACAAAATAGGGAAATTGAAACAAATAACGAAACAGATAAATTAGCTAAAACACTTAGCTTAATACCAACAGGTTTTATTAGAGTTGCTGTAAAATTCTTAAAATTTTTAGATAGACATGGACTATTACCTAAGGCAGTAATAAAAGCAAGCCCATTTCATACAAGTGTATTTTTAACAAATGTAGGTTCACTTGGAATTGACACAATATATCATCACTTATATAACTTTGGAACAACAAGTATGTTCTTTTCAATGGGAAAAAAGAAAAAAAGTTACATATATGAAGATGAAGAAATAAAAGAAGAAAAGTGTATAACACTTGCATTTGTAGGAGATGAGAGAATTTGTGATGGATACTATTATGCAAACTCCTTCAAAACACTATTTAGATATTTAAGAAAACCAGAACTACTAGAAACAAAACCAGAATTTAAACAAGATGTAGATTAAAAGAAAAGTCCCAAATTCATGGGACTTTTTTGTAGCTTACCTGCATTGAGCCCTTCCATTTACAGCCATTTTGTGATATAATAATTAAATGATTTTTTAAAAAAGAGGAGAACTTGATGAACGATATAGTAAAAATATTACCCAACTTTAAAAAGTTTAGTGATTATATTTCAAATGTAAAAAATAATACAAATCCAATTATGCTTTCTGGTTTAACAGATAGTGGAAAGGTGCATTTTGCCTATTCCACTTACTTTTATGCAGAAAAACCTATATGCATAATTACATATAACGAGTTACAAGCAAAAAAAATTATAAAAAACCTAGAATATTTTGAGAGTAACATAAATTTCTTTCCTAAAAAAGAAATTATGGCTTATGATTACTTAGCTGAAAGTAAAGACGTAACATATAGCAGAATTGCTTGTTTAAATGATATTTATAACAAAAAAGCAAAAATTATTGTAACAACAATAGAAGCTGTAAGCCAAAAAATAATTCCAGAAGAAGTATTATACAAAAATATTTTAGAACTTAAACTTGGAGATACAATTCAGTTAGAGGATATAAAGAAAACCCTTGTAGCTCTTGGATATGAAAGACAAGAAGTAGTAGAAAACAAGGCTGAATTTAGTGTAAGGGGCGGAATTATTGATGTTGCAGTATCTGAAAAAGAAGGCATACGTATAGAACTATGGGGAGACGAAATAGATTCTATTAGAACATTTGATATAAATACACAAAGGTCAAAAGATAAAAAAGAAACAATAAAAATTTACCCAGCAAATGAATTCTTGTTAGAGAAAACACTAGAAGAGGTAGCTCAAAATATAGAAGATGAAAAAGATAAACAAGATATATTATCTGGAAATTATGCTACAAAAATAGATAAATACTGGGATTTATTTTATTCTAACCCTAACAGCACATTTATAGAATATATAAAAGATGATTATTTGATTTTTTTAGATGAAGTTAGCAAACTAAAAGCAAGGTCTGAAAATATAGTAAAAGATACAAATTCATTAATACAAAATTTAATGGAAAAAAATCGTTATGTACCAGACTTACTAAAAAAAATAGGAGACTATATAGATTTTCTAGATAAAATAAAAAATATCCAAACAATTTATTTAGAAAATAAAGACATTGGATTCGTAGATAAACAAAGTATGCATGCAAAAAGAAACGGATATAGCTTTAGCTATAGGGAGGTTAACTTTTTTCGTAGTTCAATGGATTTATTGTTTAAGGAAGTACAAAAAGGGCTTGGAGAAAATACAACCATAGCCATTCTTTGTGGTGCTCAAAGCAATATAAAAAGAACTAAAGATTTACTTGCAGAAAAAATAAATAATCCAAGACAATTAGAAAAATTAATAATAACAGAAGGCTCTCTTACAGAGGGCTTTGAGTGCTATGATTTTAACTTATTAGTAATATCAATAGAAGAATTATTTAATATACCTAGAAAAAGAAAAAGAGCACCAGAACAGTTCAAACAGGGAGAAACAATAATTTTCTCTGACCTAAAGGTAGGAGACTATATTGTTCATAGAAACAATGGAGTAGGGCAATTTATTGGAATTAATACTATTACAGCAGCAGGAGCTACAAAAGACTATATAAAAATAAAATATAAAGATGATGGAGTATTGTATGTTCCAACAAGCAACTTAGATAATGTAAAAAAATATATAGGTTCTGGAGATGGAATACCAAGACTTAATAAGCTAGGAAGCAAAGAGTGGGCAAAAGCTAAAGCAAAAGTAAAATCAAATTTACAAGAAATTGCAAAAGACTTAATAGAGCTTTATGCCAAAAGAGAAAAAGCAAAAGGATTCATGTTCTCAAAAGATACAGAATGGCAAAAAGAATTCGAAGAAAAATTTCCTTATACTGAAACAAATGACCAATTAAGAAGCATAGAAGAAATGAAAAAAGACATGGAAAGCGAAAAACCAATGGATAGGCTACTTTGTGGAGACGTTGGATATGGAAAAACAGAGGTTGCTTTGAGGGGTGCATTTAAAGCATGTATGGACCAAAAACAGGTTGCATATTTAGCACCAACAACAATTCTAGCAGGTCAACAATATGAATCATTTAAGGAAAGAATGAAAGATTATCCAATAAGAATAGAATTATTAAATAGATTTGTTCCAGCATCAAAACAAAAAGAAGTAATCCAAGGCTTAAAAACAGGAGAAGTTGATATAGTAATAGGAACACACAAATTACTAAATGACCAAATTGAATACAAAAACTTAGGATTGTTAATAATAGATGAAGAGCACAGATTTGGTGTAAAACATAAGGAAAAAATAAAGAAACTAAAAAACAATATAGATGTATTAACAATGACGGCAACACCAATACCAAGAACTCTTCACATGTCTATAGTGGGAGTAAGAGATATGTCTTGCCTATATGAACCACCACAAAATAGAAGGCCTGTGCAAACCTATGTATTAGAATATGATGAAGAAGTTGTAAAAGAGGCAATAACAAAAGAACTAGAAAGAGAAGGACAGATATTTTACCTTTACAACAATGTTGAAAATATAGATAAAAAAGCAGATGAAATATCAGCATTAGTTCCAAACGCAAGAATTGCTTATGCACATGGACAAATGTCAGGAAGAGAAATAGAAGACATAATGGAACAATTTATAAACAAAGAAATTGATGTACTAGTTTGCACAACAATTCTTGAATCTGGAATAGACATTCCAAATGCAAACACAATAATAGTAGAAAATGCAGATAGACTAGGTCTAGCACAGCTATACCAAATACGTGGAAGAGTTGGAAGAAGCGATAAACAAGCGTATGCATATATAACATACAGAAGAGACAAAATGATAACAGAGGTAGCAGAAAAAAGATTAAAAGCAATTAAAGAATTTACAGAATTTGGTTCAGGCTTCAAAATAGCAATGAGAGACTTGGAAATTAGAGGTGCTGGAAGTATGCTAGGAGAAATTCAGCATGGTCATATAGATGAAGTCGGATATGATACATACTGTAAAATCTTAGATGAAGTAATAAAAGAACAAAAAGGAATAAAAGTTGAAGAAGAACCAGAAGTAACAATAGATATAGACGTATCAACATATATACCAGATACATATATAGAAAATACAGACCAGAAAATGGAAAGCTATAGAAACATTGCTGTTTGCAGAACAGAGGAAGACTTTAAAAATATAGAAGAAGACTTAACAGATAGATTTGGAAAAATGCCAGATGAAGTAAACAATTTAATTAAAATTGCAAAATTAAAAGAATTGTGCAAAAATAGTGGTATAATAAAGGTTGTTCAGAAGCAAAATAATATAATACTATACTTTGAACCAGAAAAATTCACTTTAGACATGACAGATTTAATACACAAATTTGGAGATAAAATAAAATTCTCAACAGGAATTACACCTTACATAACATACAAGGTACAAAAGCAAGACAATGTAATTATGGAAATTGAGGAATTATTAAAAAATGAAAGGGTTGATTAAATGCTAATAACCAGTAAAGATAATGAAACAATAAAACACATACGTAAATTAAAAGAAAAGAAATATAGAGATGAATATGGAGAATATATAGTAGAAGGAATAAAACTTATAAATGAGGCAATAGAAGAAAAACAAAATGTAAAAACCATAATAGTATGTGATAACTGCAATAAAGAAGCACTAAATCAAAACTCAATGTATGAAGTTGCAAAACTTGACTGCATATATGTAGATGAAAAAGTATTTAATACAATTACAGAGGTGAAAAATCCTCAAGGAATATTAGCAGTAGTAGAAAAACAAAACAAGGAAAAACAAATAAATTTTAACGAAGACATAATAGTAGTTTTAGATGATATACAAGACCCAGGAAATTTAGGAACAATACTAAGAACAGTAGATAGTGTAGGGCTAAGCCAAATAATAGTATCTAAAAAATCTGGAGATGTATATAATTCAAAAGTAGTACGTTCAACCATGGGAGCAATATTTAGAGTAAATGTAATTGAAAGTGAAAATCTAAAAGATACAATAAAAGAGATAAAAAAACATAAATTTAATGTAATTTCTACATCATTAGATACAGATAAGAGCTTGTATGATATAAATTTAAACAAAACCGTTATTGTAATAGGAAATGAAGCAAATGGTGTATCAAAAGAAATACAAGAACTATCAGACATAAAAATTAAAATTCCAATGCTTGGAAAAACAGAAAGTCTAAACGCCTCAGTAGCAACGGGAATAGTGCTATATGAATATGTAAGACAGAAGATTTCAAAATAAAAAGAAGCTATGGAAACATAGCTTCAAAATTTTACATAAAAATTTCATAATTTTTACCAAAAGTATTGACAAAATTAGACTACACGCAGTATAATAGATATTGCGTGTAGATTTGCGTTGAAGCGAAATG
>USDL01000002.1 GCA_900553365.1 uncultured Clostridium sp. | reverse complement strand
CTTCGTGCCGTAGTTTCTCTAAGGTCTGATATCCCAGCGGTTGTAGAGTAGGATAAGGCGGAAAGTGGAAGGCTAGAGTGCAGTGGGAGAATAAGCCTCGTAACTGCCAGCACTCCCAAGCCGGCTTTTGGTCGGCTTGGGATTAAGGCAAGATTTGAACTAAGGCAAGACATGAAAATGGCACTGGCGCAATTTTAAAGCTAAAATGCTATTTCTCACTTTTTTTATTATAATTCAACAATACATTCAACTCCTTAATTAAATAATTTTCTTCTGGAAAAATCATTTACTTTTACCAAAATTTATGTTATAATATTTATGGTCGAGAAAGAAAAAAGCTTATAAAGGAGTGACTATAAATGTTTAATGTAGGCGATAAAGTAGTATACCCAATGCATGGTGCAGGTGTTATACAGAACATAGAGGAAAAAAATATATTAGGTGAAAAAACATCTTATTATATAATAAAAATGCCAGGTGAAGTTAAAGTTATGGTTCCTACTGTAAAAGCAGAAGAAATAGGTGTACGAAATATTATAGACTGCGAAACAGCAAATAAAGTTTTTCAAGTTTTAGAAACAAATTCTACTGAAATGGCATTAAACTGGAATAAAAGATATAGAGATAATATGGATAAAATGAAAAGTGGAGACATATATGAAGTTGCTGATGTTGTTAGAAACTTAAGCTTTAAACAAAAAGAAAGAGGACTTTCAACAGGCGAAAAGAAAATGCTATTAAATGCAAAACAAATATTAATAAGTGAACTTACACTTGCAGAAAATTCTCAAAAAGAAGAAATAGAGCAAATAGTAGATAACAAAATAGATAAATCTTTTGCCGAATATAATGGAATGGAAAAACCAGTTGATGATAACGAAATAGGAAAAGTAATTAAATCTTAATTAAAAATAAAATCGCACGTCAAAAAAATAAAAATTTGACATGCGATTTTTGCAAAAACCCTTTATTTTTTCACTTAACTTGTGGTAGAATAGTAAAGGAAAAATTTGTAAAGGAGAAAAATAAAATGGAAATTGCTTATAAAAGAGTTTTATTAAAGCTTAGTGGAGAAGCACTAGCAGGCAAAGCACAAAACGGAATAGATGCAGAAACACTTGGAAAAATATGTGACAAAATAAAAAAAATAGTTAATATGGGTGTAGAAGTTTCTATTGTAGTTGGTGGAGGAAATTTTTGGAGAGGTAGATATGGACATCAAATGGAAAGAACAACATCAGATTACATGGGAATGTTAGCAACAACAATAAACGGATTAGCTCTTCAAGACGCTTTAGAGGCTAGAGGTATTAAAACAAGGCTTCAAACAGCAATAGAAATGAGACAAATCGCAGAACCATACATAAAAAGAAAAGCAGCAAAGCATTTAGAAAAGGGAAGAGTAGTAATCTTTTCATGTGGTACAGGTAACCCATATTTTACAACAGATACTGGAGCAGCTTTAAGAGCAGCAGAAACAAATTCAGAGGTTATATTACTTGCAAAAACAATAGATGGTGTATATTCAGCAGATCCAAAAGTAGACAAAAACGCAGTAAAATATGATGAAATATCATATTTAGATATTTTAAATCAAGATTTAAAAGTAATGGATTCAACAGCAACATCACTTTGCAGAGATAACAATATTCCACTTGTAGTATTTGGAATAGATGATCCAGAAAATATAGTAAGAATTATAAAAGGTGAAAAAATTGGTACATTAGTACGTTAATTTTTAAGTGATGGAAAAGAACAGTTTTCCAAAAAGAATATTTAGGAGGTTTTTATGGATTTAAAAAATATTGAAGAAAAAATGAACAAAACAATAAGTGTTTTACAAGAAGATTTAGCAGAAGTTAGAGCAGGAAGAGCAAACCCTGCAATATTAAATAAAATAATGGTAAACTATTATGGAGTAGCAACACCAATAAATCAAGTTGCAGGAATATCAGTTCCTGAAGCAAGATTAATAGTAATTCAACCATGGGATATAAGCTTATTAAAGGAAATAGAAAAAGAAATATTAAAAGCAGAAATAGGAATTAATCCAAATAATGATGGAAAGGTTATAAGACTAGCATTTCCAGAACTAACAGAAGAAAGAAGAAAAGAATTAGTAAAAGACATAAAGAAAATGGGCGAAGAATCAAAAGTAAGTGTTCGTTCAATTAGAAGAGAAGCAATGGATATAGCAAAAGCAGAACAAAAAGAGGGAACAATTACAGAAGACGAATTAAAATCAGCAGAAGATAAAATTCAAAAACTTACAGATAGTAAGGTTGCAGAAGTTGATAAAGTAATTGAAAGTAAAGAAAAAGAAATAATGAGTGTATAAAAAAAGAGCAAAATAGGAACTAGAAAACGTCCTATTTTGCTTTAATTTATGCTTTGCATGTGTAAATGTCGAATTTTGTCGAACAAGGTCGATAACAGGCGAACGATTTTCCTTGCAATTCTTAGGAATTTATTGTATTATAAAAAGGTAAGCCATTTTACATAAATTGCTAAGAAAGGGGAAAATGTACTATGAAGAACTTAAGAAACTACTATGGAGCTACATTATTAGATGATGAAAATACTAATAATAAGATCATATTAGAATACTATAAAAATACAAAATATACCTTAAGCAAAGCAAAACTAAAGACTATTTATGGAATAACAATTATCAAAAAGAAATATGAAGATGGAGAAGTAAAACTAGAGAAAAATTGTATTAAAAATATATCATCAAATGAAAATAAAATTAGAAGAATAATAGAATTGTTAAAAACATACAAAGTAACACCAATAGGATTAAATGATGTTTTAACTGATTTATTAAAAACACGAGAATTTCAAAGAAATTAAAAAAATAACATTTGCTAAATTTTAATTAGCAGATGTGTTTTTTATATGAAAATAAAATTTTATATTGAATTTGCATAAGAAACAGGAATTCTTATACAAAATGCTAAAAAATTACTTTACTTTTTACATAACTTATTGTAAAATAATTACATATTTATAAGAAAAGGAGCAGGGATGTATTGATGACCAATAATTGGTTTAATTTAACTTCAAATGAAACACTTGAGATACTTAAAACAAATGAAAAAGAAGGTTTGCAGCAAGAGGAAGCAGAAAAGAGAAAATTAAAATATGGGCTAAATGAATTAGCCGCAAAAAAGAAGAAAAGTACGTTACGCAAGTTTTTAGAGCAATTTAAAGACTTTATGATAATTGTACTTATTATTTCTGCTATAATTTCAGGAATAATTGGATTTAAACAAGAAGGCTTTAAGGGAATGACTGATACTATTATTATTTTAATAGTAATTATAGTAAATGCAATAATTGGAGTTTTACAGGAAAATAAAGCAGAAAAATCATTAGAGGCTTTGCAAAAATTAAGTAGCCATGTTGCTAAAGTTATAAGAAATGGAAAATTAGAAGTTATTCCATCAAGAGAGCTTGTGCCAGGTGATGTAGTAATTTTAGAAACAGGTGATTATGTACCAGCAGATTTAAGAATAATTGAAGCTATAAACTTAAAAGCACAAGAATCAGCATTAACAGGTGAATCTGTACCAGTTGAAAAGATGGCAGCAAAAATTGATGATGAAAAAACAGGTATTGGCGATAGAAAAAATATGCTATTTTCATCAAGTTTAATAACTTACGGAAGAGGAAAAGCTATTGTAGTTGAAACTGGAATGAATACAGAAGTGGGGAAAATCGCAAATATAATAAACTCAGCAGAAGAGGGAGAAACACCATTACAAGAAAAATTAAATAAACTAGGAAAAACACTTGGAATAGTTGCTTTAGCCATATGTTTAGCAATTTTTGGAATAGGGTTATTATATGGAAAAAATGTAGTAGAAATGTTCCTAACAGCAGTAAGTTTAGCTGTAGCAGCAATACCAGAAGGATTACCTGCTGTATCAACAATAGTTCTAGCAATAGGAGTGCAAAGAATGGTAAAGAAAAATGCCATTGTAAAAAAACTTCCTGCTGTTGAAACTCTCGGAAGTGCAACAGTAATATGTTCTGATAAAACAGGAACTTTAACACAAAATAAAATGACAGTAGAAAAGATATACTACGATGATAAAGTACATGATGTAAAAAAATTCAAAAGAGATTTAGGCGATAATGATTTAAATAGATTAATATATGCAAGTATGTTATGTAATGATACAAAAATAACACAAAACGATAAGCTTACAGGAGATCCAACTGAAACAGCTCTTGTAGACTTAGGATTTAAGCTAGATTATGAAGGAAAACTGTATGGTCAATATCCAAGAATAAAAGAAATTCCATTTGACTCAGACAGAAAATTAATGACAACAGTACACTTAGATAACGATAGATATATAGTATATACAAAAGGTGGAGTTGATGAGCTTCTTGCAAGATGTACAAGATATTTATTAAATGGAGAAGTAAGGGAAGATTTATCTTTCTTTAAAGAGAAAATTAAAAATGTAAATAACGAAATGGCAAGTTCAGCTTTAAGAGTTTTGGCTATGGCATATAAAGTATTAGACCATGAACCAACAAATGAAGAAATGATGTTTATGGAAAATGATTTAATTTACATTGGTATGGTTGGAATGATAGATCCACCAAGACTAGAAGTAAAAGATGCAGTTGCAACATGTAAAAAAGCTGGAATAAAAACAGTGATGATTACTGGAGACCACAAAGTTACTGCTATTGCAATAGCAAAAACTTTAGGAATATTAAAAAATGAAAATGAAGCAATAACAGGTGCAGAATTAGAGGAGATGAGTCAAGAAGAATTAGAAAAAAATGTGCGTAAATATTCAGTTTATGCAAGAGTTTCTCCAGAGCATAAAGTAAGAATTGTAAAAGCATGGCAAGCAAATGGCGAAATAGTTGCAATGACAGGTGATGGAGTAAATGATGCACCATCTCTTAAGATTGCAGATATTGGCTGTGCTATGGGTGTAGTTGGAACAGATGTTGCAAAAGAAGCAGCAGATGTAATTTTAACAGATGATAATTTTGCAACAGTAGTATCAGCAGTAGGAGAAGGAAGACGTATTTATGATAATATATTAAAAGCAATACAATTTCTATTATCAAGCAACATTGGTGAAATAGTAACCTTATTTGTTGCAATACTAATAACACCATGGTTATCAAAAGTATTTGGAATAGATATAAACTTAATACAAACATTACTTCCAATCCATTTATTATGGATAAACCTAGTAACAGACTCACTTCCAGCACTAGCACTTGCGGTTGATCCAGCAGAAGCAGATGTAATGGAAAGAAAACCATTAAAGCATAAAGGTGGAGTATTTACAAAAGGTATGACATGGAGAGTTATTTATCAAGGAATAATGATAGGACTTATAACACTTGCAGCATTTATATTAGGATTAAGCACACCAGGTAAAACACCAGAGGAAAAGGTACTAATTGGTCAAACAATGGCATTCTATGTATTATCACTATCAGAGCTAGTGCATATTTTCAACATAAGAAATAACCATAAATCAATATTCAAAACAAACCCATTTAACAATGGAAAGTTAATATTAGCAGGGATTATATCAGCAACTTTGATGTTTGTAATACTATTTACATCACACTTAAGAGAAATTTTCAGTATAACACTTTTACCAAAAGATCACATATTTGAAATTATATTATTAGTATTCTCACCACTACTAATTGTAGAACTATTTAAACTATTAAAAATAAATGGGAAAGACTAAAACAAAATTCCTCCCAGAATTTGGGAGGAGTTTTTGCATTATTTTACTTGACTATGCGTAAAAATTAATGTATTATATATAAAGGAAAAAAGAAAGATTAGGTGAAATAATATATGTTATGTTCAGTATGTCATAAAAATATGGCAGTAATTTTTACAAAAAAAATAGATGGAAATAAAAGTGAAACAGAAGGTCTATGCTATGAATGTGCTAAAAAGAAAGGCATAAATCCATTAGATCTTTTAGTTAAGCAATCAGGTTTAACAGAAGAACAGTTAGAGGATATGTCTAATCAGTTTGAAACAATGCTAGGGGAAATTACAGATGGAATGAACTCAGATGAATTAGCAAATGCTGATGTGGAAAATGCAGGAAACTTAGGCTCAATTTTCTCAAATATGCTTGGAGCAAAAAGTGAAGAAGCTGAAGGCAAAAGCGAGCAAAAAGGAAATACAAAAGTAAAAACTAAAACTAAAGATAAAAAGAAAAGCTTTTTAGATGTTTATGGTACAAATTTAACTGCAAAAGCAAGAAGGAATGAGCTAGATGAAGTTGTTGGAAGAAATAGCGAGATAGAAAGAGTAATACAAATTTTAAATAGACGTATGAAAAATAATCCATGCTTAATAGGTGAACCAGGTGTTGGTAAAACAGCAATTGCAAATGGATTAGCTATTAAAATTGCAAGACAACAAGTTCCAGCAAAGCTTTTGAATAAAGAAGTGTATTTATTAGATATGACAGCCGTTATTGCAGGCACTCAGTTTAGAGGCCAATTTGAAGGCAGAATGAAGGCAATTATTGATGAATGTAAACAATCAAAGAATATCATATTAGTTATTGATGAAATTCATAATATAATTGGAGCAGGAGACGGAGAACACTCAATGAATGCAGCAAACATCTTAAAACCATCGCTTGCAAATGGTGAAGTTCAGTTAATAGGAACAACAACTCTAAAAGAATATAGAAAATATATTGAAAAAGATACAGCCTTGGAAAGACGTTTGCAACCAGTTTTAGTTGAAGAACCAACAGTTGGAGCAACAATAGAGATTTTAAAAGAAATTAAAAAATATTATGAAGATTTCCATAAGGTTTCAATATCAAATGATGTTATAGAACAAACTGTTAAAATGTCTGAAAAATATATACATGATAGATTTTTACCAGATAAAGCAATAGATATATTAGATGAAGCTTGTGCAAAAATTAATCTTAATAATAAAGAATTGTATGAACTTGAGGTATTAAAAAATAAGCTAGCTAAAATTGAAGAAGAAAAAGAAGAAGCTGTTCAATCAGATTCTATTGAAGATTACCAAAAAGCCGCAGACCTAAAAACTGAGGAATGTAATATACAAGATAGAATAAAAGAGCTAAATTCAAAAATGGTAATTCAAAAGCTTACAGTTCAAGATGTTGCGGAAGTTATAGAGCATGCAACAAAAATACCAGTAAAGAAAATAACAGAAGCAGAAACACAAAAACTTTTAAATTTGGAAAAAAATTTGCATAATAGAATAATTGGTCAAGAAGAAGCAGTAAAAGCAGTAGCAAAGGCTATTAGAAGAAATAGAGCAGGACTTCAAAGCTCAAAAAGACCTCCATCATTTATCTTTGTTGGACCAACAGGAGTTGGAAAAACTGAACTTGCTAAAACACTTGCTTATGAAATGTTTGGTTCAGAAGATGCAATAATTAGAATTGATATGTCAGAATATATGGAGAGTCATTCAACAGCTAAATTAATTGGTTCACCTCCAGGATATGTTGGCTATGATGATGCAGGTCAACTTACAGAAAAGGTTAAGAGAAAACCATATTCAATTATTTTATTAGATGAAATAGAAAAAGCACATCAAGATGTATTCAACTTATTATTACAAATATTAGATGATGGCAAACTTACAGATTCTCAAGGAAACACAGTAAGCTTCGAAAATACAATAATTATAATGACTTCAAATGCTGGTTCTAATTTGAATACAAATTCAATAGGATTTGGTAAAAGCTCTATTGATAAGGATAAGGTTGAGACAGCATTAAAGCAAATATTTAGACCTGAGTTTTTAAACAGAGTAGATGAAATAATTAGTTTTGATAGTTTAACTAAAGAACAATTATTACAAATAGTAGATTTACTACTTGCTCATACACAAGAAGCATTAGATAATAAGAATATTAAATTAGATGTAACAGAAGAAGCAAAGAAATACATATTAGAAAAAGGAACAGACTTAAAATATGGAGCAAGACCATTAAGAAGAGCAATTCAACGATACATAGAAGATGAAATATCAGAAATGATATTAAAAGGAGAGTTAAAACAATATCAAACAGTTAGAGTAGAATTAGAGGGAGAAAACTTAAAATTCATTGCTCAATAAGGAGGTAAAATGTTAAAACACGTACCTAATGCATTAACAGTATTAAGATTCTTATTAATACCAGTAATTATAGTTTCAGCTGTAAAGGGAGATTATATATTAGCTATTATATTTCTAACGTTATCAGGGCTTACAGATATTTTAGATGGTGCAATAGCTAGAAAATATAATTTAATTTCCGATTTTGGAAAATTGATGGATCCATTAGCAGATAAAGCAACACAGATAAGCTTATTAACTACACTTTTTATTAAAGGTGCTATATCAATTTGGATATTAGTAGTTGTTGTATTAAAGGAATTCTGTATGGTATCAGGAGCATCATTTTTGTATGGAAAAGAACTTGTAGTATCAAGTAAATGGTATGGAAAGCTAGCAACAGTGCTGTTTTACGTGGCAATGGTAATATCATTACTATTACAACAGTTTGGAAATATACAAAATAATATAATTAAAGTGATAGGAATAGCAGATACAGTAATCTATTTCTTTGCTGTAATAACTACAATCGCATCCCTTATATTATACATGAAGGCATTTTACATCCAAGGTTATCTTAAAAAGAATAAGAAAGAATAAAAAATAAAAGATTTGCTTGATTTTAAAGCAAATCTTTTATTACTTCTCCAGCAATAATTAATCCTGCAACAGATGGTACAAATGATATACTTCCAGGAATAGCTTTTCCGTTTTCTCCAATAATACCACTTTTTAAAGGCTCTTCTTTTGAGTACAGAATTTTTAAATGTTTTACTCCTCGATTCTTTAATTCTTTCCTCATAACCTTTGCAAGAGGACAAACCTGAGTTTTATAAATATCAGTTATTTCAAATAAACATGGATTTAATTTGTTACCTGTTCCCATTGAAGAAATGATAGGAATACCAAGCTTTTTGGCCTGCATAACAAGTTCTATTTTAGCTGTTACGGTATCAATAGCATCTATTATGTATGTTATAGAATTATTAAGAATGTTAGTGTTTCCTGGCATAAAAAACTCTTCATAAGTTTCAACTTTAGCTTCTGGATTAATTGATAAAATTCGTTCTTTAGAAACTTGAACTTTAGGTTTGCCTATTGTATCATGAGTTGCAATAAGTTGCCTATTTAAATTAGAAATACTTACAACATCTTTATCAACTAAAACAAAGTTACTAATACCAGCACGTGATAAAGCTTCTACAACATAAGAACCAACACCACCAATGCCAAAAATAGCAACTTTTGCTTTTCCTAATTTTTCTAAACCATCTTTTCCAATTAAAATTTTAGTTCTACAAAAAGCACTTTCTTCCATAAAATTAACCTAACCTTTTTTGCAATTCATTATATGCTTGTCTTACTGCAATAGCAAGCTGTGCACTGCAAGATGTAGGCTTTGAACCACATTTTATGTCTTTAAAAAGTCCTTCAATTTCCTCAACGGTTTTTCCATCAACAACTCTTGAAATTGCAGCTAAATTACCTGGGCAACCTCCATAAAATGTTACATTGGTAATTACATTACCATTTATATCAAATTCAATTCTTCTGGTACAAGTACCAGTTGTATCAAAACTATATCTCATAAAAACCTCCATTAATTAGAATAAACATATTACATATAGATTATACAATCAAATAGCAAAAAAATCAAGAAAAACTTCAACTTGCATATTTCACCAAAATGTAATATAGTATTAACTAGAAAGGAGCAATTTATGAAAATAGGTATAGATATAGGCGGAAGCCATTTAGGAATAGGACTTATAAATTCAAACGGAAAAATAATAGCAAAGGAAGAAAAAGACATACATAATAATGCAAAAAATAAAAATTATGGTGAGCAACTTGTTGAAGCAATTATAGAATTAATTACAAAAATTTTAGAAAAAAAGAAAATTAAAATTCAGGAAATAAGCTTAATAGGGATAGCAGTACCAGGAACAGTTTCAAATACACATATTATAAAAGCAGATAACTTACATATCCAAAATTTTAATATAGTCTCAGAAATAAATAAATACTTCAATATTCCAATTTACTTAAGAAATGATGCAAAGTGTGCGGCAATAGCTGAGAAGGAATATGGAGGACTAAAAAAATATGATGATGCTTTATTCCTTACAATAGGAACTGGAATAGGCGGAGCAGTGTTCTTAGGAGGAAAATTATTAAGACCTAAAAAATATGAAGGATTTGAAATTGGTCATATTGTAATAGAAAAAAATGGAATACAATGCAACTGTGGAAGACAAGGATGCTTTGAAAAATATGCATCTATGAAAGCTCTAAAAGATACAGTTCAAAAGGAATTTAATAGAGAAAACTTAACAGGTAGAGAATTAAAAGAAATATTAATAGATGAAAACAATAAACCAAAAACAGATGTAATAATCAATGAATATATTGAAAACTTAAGCTTAGGATTAGCAAATTTAATAAATATATTCGAACCTGAAACTATATCAATAGGAGGAAGTTTTGTACATTATAAAGATTTAATGTTAGATAAACTAATAAAGAAGTTAAATGAAAAAAATATGTTATTTAATAATAATGGAGCTCCTAAAATAGTTATGGCAAAACTAAAGAATGATGCAGGAATAATTGGTAGCGTTATAGAATATAAAGATTAAGACTTGGTAATAATTACTACAAGGAGGAATTAAATGACATATAAATTTACAAAAAAAGCCGAAAAGACTATACAGATTGCAGAAAATATTGCAATAGAATTAGGACATAATTATGTTGGAACAGAACATATTTTGTATGGGTTAGCAAAAGAAAATACAGGTATTGCAAATAAAGTGCTAGAGAATCAAAGCATTGCCGCAGATGCAATTTTAGAGAAAATAGAGGAATTTGTAGGAGTAGGAGAAACCAAAAATACAGGAACAATGGGCTTAACTCCAAGAGCAAAAAGAGTAATTGAAAATGCATTTAGGGAAGCTAAAAGACTAAATTCAGAGTATATAGGAACAGAACATTTACTTATAGGAATAATGAGAGAAGCTGATAGTGTTGCAGTAAGAATCATGCTTGAACTAAACTTAGATTCACAGAAGTTATATAATCAAATAATAAAAGTTATAAATGAATATGATACAGTAGATTCAAACAATGGAGATAAGGAAAAACAAAATAAAAGTAGTTATAACAATACTCCAACATTAAATCAATTTGGAAATGACTTGAGCAAATTGGCTTTAGAAGGAAAATTAGATCCAGTTGTAGGCAGAACAAACGAAATTGAAAGAATAATACAAATTCTATCAAGAAGACAGAAGAATAATCCATGCTTAATTGGAGAACCAGGTGTTGGAAAAACAGCAGTAATTGAAGGCTTGGCAGAAAAGATAGTTGCTGGAGATGTTCCAGAAAACTTAAAAGAAAAAAGAGTAGTATCATTAGATATTTCAGGAATGGTTGCAGGAGCAAAGTATAGAGGAGATTTCGAGGAGAGAATAAAAAAAGCTTTAAAAGAGGTAAAAAAAGCAGGAGATGTTATAATCTTTATTGATGAAATTCATACAATCGTTGGTGCTGGAGCAGCAGAAGGAGCAATAGATGCGGCAAATATTTTAAAACCACTTCTAGCAAGAGGAGAAATTCAAGTAATAGGTGCAACAACTCTAAATGAATATAGAAAATATATTGAAAAAGATAGTGCACTTGAAAGAAGATTTCAACCAATAACAGTAAATGAGCCGAATGAAAATGATACAATTAATATTTTAAAAGGCTTAAGAGATAAATATGAGGCACATCATGATGTAAAAATAACAGATGAGGCAATAATTGCAGCAACAAAGATGTCTACGCGATATATAACAGATAGATTTTTACCAGACAAGGCAATAGATTTAATTGATGAAGCGGCATCCAGAGCAAAACTAAAAACATATACTGAGCCAAAAACATTAAAAGCATTAGAAGAAAAAATACAAAAATTAACAATAGAAAAGGATGAGGCAATAGCAACACAAAATTTTGAAAAAGCAGCAGAATTAAGAGACCTAGAGCAAATTGCAAAAGAAAAATTTGAAGCAGAAAAACAAAAATGGAAAGATAAAAACTGTAAAAGTGTAAAACAAATTTCCACAGAAGAAATAGCAGAAGTAATAAGTAACTGGACGGGAATACCAACAAAGAAAATTACTCAAGACGAAAATGAAAAACTAAAAAATCTAGAGCAAATTTTACACCAAAGGGTTA
The DNA here is from genome assembly GCA_900553365.1 of uncultured Clostridium sp. GTDB lineage: Bacteria > Bacillota > Clostridia > TANB77 > CAG-508 > UMGS1781. Next base: position 77,405 of record USDL01000002.1, on the reverse strand, counting down.
TTGGGCAAAATGAAGCTGTAAGTGCGGTAGCAAAAGCAATAAAAAGAAATAGAGTTGGGTTGCAAGATCCAAATAGACCAATAGGTTCATTTCTTTTTCTAGGACCAACTGGAGTTGGAAAAACTGAATTGTCAAAGGCATTAGCCGAGTGCTTATTTGGTGATGAGAACTCAATGATAAGAATAGATATGTCAGAATATATGGAGGCACATTCAACCTCAAAAATGATAGGTTCGCCTCCAGGATATGTGGGCTTTGATGAAGTAGGAGGATTAGCTGAAAAAGTTAGAAGAAAACCATATTCAGTAATACTGTTTGACGAAATAGAAAAGGCACATCCAGACGTTCTTAATATGCTCCTACAGATATTAGATGATGGAAGACTTACAGACTCACATGGAAGAGTTGTAAATTTTAAAAACACAGTAATAATTATGACATCAAATATAGGAGCAAAATTAATTACAGATAAAAAAACATTAGGATTTACAAGTATTGAAGATAACCAAGAAGCAAAAGAATATGAAGCAACCAAGAAAAGTGTGTTAGGTGAATTAAAAAAAGAATTTAAGCCAGAATTTATTAACCGTATTGATGAAATAATAGTATTCCATAAGCTAGTACCAGAGGAAATAGAGCAAATAACCGAATTAATGCTAAAACAGATACAAACAAGACTACAAGAGCAAAACATTAAAATAATAATTGATGATAAGGCAAAGAAAATCATTGCTCAAAAAGGAACAGATAATAATTACGGAGCAAGACCATTAAGAAGAGCAATACAAACCATGATTGAGGATAAAATTGCAGAAGAAATAATAGAAGGAAGAATAAAAAAAGGTGAGAAAGCAACAATAACTGAAAATGAAGGAAACTTAATTGTGGAAAAATATGTGTAAAATGTGGATGAAAATCCACATTTTTACAAAAAATGGAAGGGAAAAATAATGAAAAACAGACAAACAAAGCTACTTGTTAATATACAAGCTATGATTAATAATTATAATACAATAAATAGATTACAACCAGGTAAAAAAATATTACCAGTTTTAAAAGCAGGAGGATATGGAATAGGGCTAGAAGCAATAAATAAATTAATTAAAAAACTAAACTTAGACATTGTTGCTACAGCTATTGTTGACGAAGGCATTACATTAAGAGAAAAGCTACAATACAGTAACGATATTGTAGTTATAAACCAACCAGCTGTTGAGGAAATCGAAAACATTGTAGAGTATAACATAACAACAAGCTGTTGCTACATAGAATTTTTGAAAAAACTAGATGAAAAAGCTAAACAAAGAAATAAAAAAGCAAAAGTTCATATAGAGATAGAAACAGGAATGGGAAGAACAGGCATACAGCAAAAGGATTTGGAGAGCTTTGTTAATCAAGCAATAAAACTTAAAAATATTGAAATAGAGGGAATATTTACCCATTTCGCAACAAGTGATACCGACTTAGAATTTACTAAAAAGCAAATTAAAATATTTGAAGAGGCAGTAAAATATATTCAATCAAAAATAAATACAATAAAATATATACATTGTGGAAATAGTGCAGCAATTATTCAAATAAAAGACTTGCCAGGAAACATGATAAGACCTGGAATAATGCTATATGGTTATTTACCAGATGAAAGCCTAAAAAACATGGTACAACTAGAACCAAGCTGTATGCTATCAAGCAGAATTTCATTTATAAAAGAAGTACCTGAGAACACAAGTATCAGTTATGGGAGAACATTTATAACAAATAAAAAATCAATTATTGCAAATATCCCTATAGGATATGCAGATGGAATAAGAAGAAGCCTAAGCAACAAAGGACATGTAGTAATAAAAAATCAAAAAGCACCAATAGTTGGAAAAGTATGCATGGATAGCTTTATGATAGATGTAACAAATATTAAAAATGTAAAAATTGGTGATGAAGTATTCATTTGGGATAATAAAATAATAACACTTGAAGAAATAGCAAAACAATGCGACACAATAAATTATGAAATACTATCAACAATATCAAACAGAGTAGTAAGAAAATGCTAGAATAACTAAATTTGGAGCGAATCACATACAAGTTACGAACTAAGTTCTCTTTCTAAAAACATTATATACAAAATTTTCACGAATTTCAATGAAAGTATATAAAGTTTTCAAATTAAATGATATAATTTGTTTAAAATTACAAATAATTTATTTTAAGGGTGTGATTACATATGTTAGATATAAATTTTAATCAAATCATTGAAATGATTGAAAAGCGAAAAAATAATGCTTACAGAAAAGTAAATGAAGAAATGATTTTATTGTATTTAGAAGTTGGTAAATTCCTATATGAACTAAAAGAAAATAGTAATTATGGTGATAAAATAACAACAAAAGCCTCAGATTTTATGAAAAATAATTATCCTAACATAAAGGGATTTACTAAAAGAAATATAGAACGTATGATTCAATTTTATAGTACTTATAAAGATGATGAGATTGCGACACCACTGGTGACGCAATTGTCCTGGACAAACAATTTACTTATATTAAGTGGAGCTAAAAGCAAAGAAGAAAGGTATTTTTATTTAAAATTATCTATTAAAAATAATTATTCAAAAAGAGAATTAGATAGACAAATATCATCAGCATATTATGAAAGATATATGCTTTCAGATGGAAACCAATTACCAACAGTAAATAAAACTGTAGATGAGGATGATTATCCAAATACTAGAATTTTAGATACTTATAGTTTAGAGTTCTTGGATTTACCAAATGAATTTTCAGAAAAGGATTTAAAAAATGCAATTATAAACAACTTAAAAGACTTTATATTAGAAGTTGGTAAAGATTTTACTTTTATAGGAGACGAATACAGAGTTCAAGTTGGAAATCATGACTTCTTTATTGACTTATTATTCTATAACAGAGAATTATCTTGTTTGGTAGCATTTGAATTAAAATTAGGAGAATTTAAAGCAGAATATTTAGGAAAAATGAATTTATATTTAGAAGCACTAGATAGAGATGTGAAAAAAGAACAAGAAAATCCAAGTGTTGGAGTTGTATTATGTAGTTCTAAAGATGAAGATGTTGTTGAATATTCAATTAGTAAAAATATGTCTCAAGCTATGATTTCTGAATATAAGTTAAAATTAATTGATAAAAAATTATTAGAAACAAAACTTAAAGAAATGAAAAATTTGATAGACAATAACGATAAATAGTAATTTATAATTGAAATTATTTGCAAATTAATAATCTTATTTCCATTAAAGGGTATGGAAATTCCCATAGTAGAATTTGTGTGGGAGTACAAATTCAGTGCTGGCTAGCTAGCTAGACATAGATTTTATTCCCATATTCAAAAAACAAAAAAAGAGGATTAAATTATTTTGATAAATTTTTCCTCTTTTTTGAAGATTATTTATATAAAAACATATTCATTTAAGACAATTTCTTCTGCTGTGTTTTTATAGTTGTTCATTAATTTTGTCCATTCCAATGGATTTAATTCTTTGCTTTGTTCAGATAGTCTTTTATCATTCTAAGTTGTGAATCAATAGAATAACCATTATCTCTTTGGTCGTCAGTAGATACTCTTACATAAACACCACATCTCATAGTTTGCCTCCTTTCATTAAATTTCGAGAAATATTAAAATACTTCTCATATGTTTCCTCACAAATAAGCAAAATGTATAGTCTTTTAGGATGTCGGTTAAATCTTTATTAGGTTTTAGATTTTCAATTACTTTAAATTCAAGCATGAAAAAAGTCCTCCTTTCTGTGATAAGAGAACTTTTAAGTCCGTAAGTTGATTTCAAATGGAGCGGGTAGTCGGAAATGATTACCCGCATAATTACTTAAAAGTGCTGATATGTCTATCTTGTAGAATTTATAATTTATTGTTGAATTATTTTTTAATGCAATTTTAATGCAGTTTATGCACTTATTTTCATTTTCAATTTTTGTTTTCCATAGTAAGTACGGCAATTTTTTAATTGTCTATTTCTATATCTAGCAAGTATATGTCCATATGTCTCCTTTATTTGGCGGTCATCTACATGTCCAAGGATAGCAGCTATAACAAGTAAGTCCATTCCTGCTTCAATCATCCTTGTAACTGCAGTATGTCTACACATGTGAGTATGACATCCTTTTGAAAGTTCTAGTTTTACTCCTGCTTCCCTACAGATTCGTTTAAATATATTATTTAAGCAGCGGTGGTCTATATAACTACCATCTAATTGACAGAATAAAAGATTTTCCGTATTATTAGGATTGCTTTTAGCATTTTTTATTTGGTCCTTTACGATAGAAAGCATTAGCTCTTCATCAAATATGTCAAAAGGCACAAACCTTTCATCTAACAAGCCTTGTTCAATTTTTTTATGACCTGTTTTAGTTGTCTCTCCCATAACAATTTTACCATCATCGCAAGAGAGTGTTCTATTTATAATGAATCCGTTGGCTCGTAAATCAATATGTTTAGTAATATCAATGGCACCAAGTTCTCCAATTCTTGCAGCAGATAGTAAAGCACATATAAATATATTTCTTAATGTTCTTTCATCATAATTACATCTAGCACTTTTTATCAATGGTTTAGTAAGCAAATATTGCATCAATTTTCGTTGCTCATCTATTTCAAATGCTTGTACAGGCTCTTTCTTTTGTTGAGAGATAGGGGTAAATGTTCGTAACATAGGATTATCTGGATAAGCTATTATCTTATCCATAACACATTGCATGAATCCTGCTTTTAGTTTTGCAACAATTTTATCTATTTCTCCTTGTGATAAGTGCCTTATGGAATTAAGAAAATTTTGTATTTCTTCATATGTTACTTTTTGAACGGGTTTCTTAAAATCTTCCCAATTTTCAATATAATTATAGTGGTATTTATCTTTATCTTTAGTATTCTTTTTGATTTTTCCTGCTTCAAATTTTGTAATACCTATTTTTTTTACTACTTCAATAATAGTGATACCATTCTTTTTTACATATGATTTAGTTTGTATTTGAGCTTCAATTTCTTTTTTCTTTTCTACAGATTCGGTTCTAGTATTTGCATTGGAAACTGTAGTTCTTGAACCATCATCAAGAGTGATTTGTGCGGGGTATCTATTATAACAGTAAAATCTATCACAAACTCCTTTTTTTAGACATGCTGTACACTCAATACATTTTTGACATTTATTTGTTCCAGTTCTATTATTACAAATAGACCAATTATCACAATTTTTACATGTATCACATACAAAATTTAATCGTTTTTGTTTTCTATCAATTTTCTGTATGGTATTATAAATACTTCCTTCTTTATTACCATTTCTTCCAAGTTTCTTTGACATAAAAAACCTCCATTATTCAATTATTTTTTCTTCAAAAACACTTGAAAATGAAGCTATTTATATGTATAATATAAATTGCAATTCGCTTTCGAGTGTAATTGTACCTTGTAGGAATGTGTTGAGCGGCAAAATTCTTCACATTCCTTTTTTTATATCTTCTTTAATTATTTTCATATCCAATAAAACCAATTACAATTCCTAATATTGTTACTTTTGATTTTTCGCATACTTTTGTCTTATATTTAGTATTATTAGATAATGGTTCTAATAACAATAAATTATCTTGTATAGTAATTTTTCTGACAATAGTGGTATTATCTATAACAAGAAGAGCAATAGTATCATTTTTTATGTTTGAACTTTTTTGCATTAAGATATAATCGCCTTCTTGATATTTTTTATCCATACTGTCATCTGATATTTTTAAATAAAAATATTCATCAGGATTTTTCATGTTATACATATGAGGATTTACTGGAATGTAACCTTCTATATATTTTTGAGAATCATTTAAGGATGATTTAACTATATTATATAAAGGAATAGCAAATAGATTTTCAATATTGTTTTTGTTCATATAATTTAGTAGTTTTTCCTTTTTTTCATCTAAAGACATTAAATTAGATTTTTCTTTTGCTATTTTCATATTTTCATTAGATAAAGTGTTATTTATATAACCACATGCATTCATCATCTTTGAATAATATTCATCTTTATGTAATATAGAAGTATTAGATAATTTTTCTAAAATATTGGGAGTAGGGGCATTGAGAGTTCGTTTATTTATAATTTTAGATAAATATCCAGCATTTACTCCTGCAGCTTTTGCAAACTCATTAAGAGAATTATAATTCTTTTTTAATTCTATTATAATACCTATTAAAACATCTTGATTATACATATCTAAAACCTCCATGCATATAGTATAAAACAATTATTGAAAAAAAACAATACTTTTTTTATAAAAAGTATTGACAATATGAAATAAATAGTATATATTTCCTATAGGAAACAGAAAGGAGGAAAATTTATGGAAGTAAATATTCAAAAACTAAAGGATACAATACTTGAAATAAAGAGAAGAGAGAAATTATCAAACGATGAAATTGCCAAAATTATGAAAATAAACTATTCTTATTTGTTTAAAATTCTAAAAAAGAGAGTAAAGCCAGGCAAGAAAATGTTTGATGCTGTTACAAATTTATGTAAAAAGTATAACTTGAATCCTAATGAGTATCTTTTTTTAAAGTAATCGTTTCCTGTAGGAAACAGAAGGAGGGGAAAATGGAAAATAGCAAGAAGGATATTATACTTTGCACTAAAGAAGAATTAAAAAATATATATGCCGAGGATAAGGTTATTAAAAAAGATAATTTAAAAAATAAGAAAGCTGCCGCTCAACACAAAAAATACGAGGAGGGAGAAAATTGAAGAAGAAAATCGAACCTTCCTTGACCTGGGAAGAAGCACCAGATACTATCGGACCAGAAGAACTTGCAAAACTTTTAGGGGTAGGAGAACCGAGTGCAAGAAATAAGTTTGATGAAAAGGGTTTCCCAAGAATACCAGGACTAGGCAATTTAAGAAAAGCAGATAAACAAGCTGCAAGATTATATTTACAAGGTATAAACATAAAAACAAATCAAAAGGAAGCAATAACAGGATTGTTACTATTTGAGTTAAAAAAGCTCAATACAAATTTAGAAGAAAAAAAGAAAGAGGTACAAGAAAATGCGAATTGTTAATAAAAAAAGATTTATTTCATCAGTTGGAATGTTGATATTATTTATAACTTTAATAATTATGATGATATTTAGTTTTATAAAGATTCCAAAATATGAAGAAACATATCAAAAAATAATTATATGTGAAGATGATACTTTATGGAATATTGCAGATAAATATAAAAAACCAGGACAAGATGTCAGAGAATACATATACGAAATTAAAAAATTAAATAATATGGAATCTGCAACAATATATGAAGGACAAGAACTAACAATCATTATATATGAGGAGGTAAAGTAAAATGCCTACAGAAAACAAAAAAATGAATAAAAGGAAAGAGCTAATCAATCCCAAGACTAATGAAACCGATTAACTCTTAACAGAAATATTTTTGCAAACACTTCTATTGCTAATTATACCACAATGGCAACAGAAGTCAAGCGGAGAGGAGAAAAAAATTGTGTGAGTTACAACCTATCAATTACATTAAACAGCTCAATGAGTTTTATTCTACTTTAGATTATAAGCCTTTATCTACTAATGCTATATCTTTATATGGATTTTTATTGCATATAGCAAATAAGACAGGTTGGCTTAAAGAATTTAGGGTAGCCAATACTACGATTATGAGTAAATGTAAATTGAATACATCTGCATTGCAAAGAGCAAGAGTAGAATTGATAAACAATGGATATATCAAATACAAAAAAGGCAGTAACCAAAACGAAATGCCTAGATACAGCTTGATTGTGTTGTATTTTGAACAAGCAAATGCACAAGCGGACAACCAAGCAAATAAACAAGCAGACAAACAAGCGGAAGATATACCGAACACTATACCAAACACACAACCAGGCGAATACAATAATAAACAAAACAATACACTACAAAACAAATTTAATAAACTAAACCAAACTAAACTAAACTTGTTTTTTAATTTTATTTCTAACAAAGAAGCGGAATTTGAAGGCATCGCAGAAAGTCAAAAACAAGGAATTATAGTAAATCTTAAAAGGCTAGAAATATATATAGATTCAAGCACTGATTTAGATTTACTACCAAAAGAATTTGTTGAGGATGCCAAATTGCAATATTGGGTAGTTAAAGAATTGTATTTTAGCGAATACAAAGTGTTTTTAGATGAATTATCAAGAAAAGACTTTTTATTTAGATACCTAAAAACAAAAAAATACATGGAAATAGAAAAAGGCAATTATGATAAAGAGGAATTTGTAAGCTATTTCATTACATGTTTACATGATGAGATGAAAGGAGAATAAAGCCTATGGGAATAAAAGAGAAAATATCAAGTTGGAGTAGTAGAGATAACATCCCTAAATATGTGAAATATAAAGAAAAACCAGATGGAAGCCACCTGGTTAGATACAAAGATGAAAAGGAATACGAGTATTACAAATGTGATTATTGTGGACAAGAAATAGTAATAAAAAAGAAACTCGAGGAACAAGATGGAGGGATTGCAATATTACCAAACTCAATAACAAACAGAGGAGCTGTAAAAGTAGTAATGCACAATAAATGCTTAAATCCTTTTCTAAAAGATATTAAAGAGGAGGGATAAACTAGTGAAAGAAAAAATCATAGAAAAAATAAAAAAAGCATTAGCCCTTGCCAATAACAATAAAAATCCCAATGAGGCACAAGCTGCAATGTTAATGGCTCAAAAAATGATGGCTAAATACCATATAGAAATGCAAGAAATAGAAGAATCGGAAGAGTCAGAGATACAAGAAAATGAATTAGATATAAAAAAAGGAAGTTGGCGAAAATCACTAATGAAATTGATATGTAACAACTATAGATGTGATTGCTTCTTGAGAGGAAATACAGGCAAGAGAATAATAATTGTAGGAGCTAAAGAAGATATAGAAATAGCAAAAACAATATATGAATTTGCGGAAAATCAGTTAATAGATGGATTCAATAAGTATTTTAAAAATAATTATGAAGAATACACAGCAATACAAATAAAAAATGCTGTAAGAAAAGACTATGCAGATGGATTTATAAGAGGATTAAGAGAAAAGTTTGCAAGACAAAAAGCGGAAGAAACAAGAAAAAATGAACAATATGCTTTGATAGTAACTAATAAAAAAGTAGAGGAATACATGGAAAATCTAAATATTAAAGGGCATTACAAATCAAGAGAAAAAGATTCTTTTATGTTTGCAGACCCGTATGCTTTTATAAATGGAAGAGACAAAGGATTAAATATGCAAGATTTACATTCTTGTATTGAGGAGGGAAACTAAAATGGAAGAAAAAATAATATATGAATTAGAAATTCAAGAATCAATAACAGGTAAGCAAAGACCTAGAATGAATACATATACAGGAAAAGCCTATACTCCTACAAAAACAAAAAATTATGAATATTTAGTAAGACAATTATTTGTATATAAGTATCCACAATTTGTTCCAATAGAGGGGAAAGTGAGAATGACAATTACTGCTTATTTTGAATTACCAAATAAAAGAAGTAAACTACAAGAAGCGGAAATGTTGGCAGATATTATAAGCCCAACTAAAAAGCCAGATTGGGATAATATTGGAAAAATAATTAGTGATGCATTAAATAAATTTGCTTTTAAAGATGATGCACAAATTACAGATGCAAGAATTATAAAGAAGTATGCTAGAACTCCAAAAGTTATAGTAAAAATTGAAGAGTATTAGGAGGGAGGAAATAGTGAAAATAGTAAATTGGTTAATTATTAACAAAAATGGAATTAAAGCAGTTAGAAAAACAAAACCAGATTTAGCATTTAATGAGATTGCATGTAGGCTGCAGCTAGATATACCAAAAGAGTTGTTTGAGCGACCACAAATAGAAGCTAATTTGAAAATAGAGAATATTCCAAATACTGCTTATAATCCAGATATAATAATAAATACAAAAGAACTAATAGAACAACAAACAGGAGCTAAAATAGAATTTAAAGTATTAAATGCAGAAGGAGGAGAAAATCATGATAATTATAAGTCAAGATAAGGAAACCATAATAAATTTTGAAAGTATAACAAGAATAAGTATTATACCACCAGTAGAACAAGAGTATAAATACTCAATAGCAATTAACGGTTGTTTGGATTTAGGTTATTACAAAACCAAAGAAAGAGCAAAAGAGATTTTACAGGAAATAGAGAAAACATATTCTAGTTATTTGAGTTTAAGTGGCGGTCCTGCAATAATGAAAGGTCAAATGGATATACAACCTAATATATTTAATATACCAAAAGTCTATAAAATGCCAGAGGAGTACAAAAGACCAAAAGAAATAAAGCTACGAGCTAAAAAATATTTTTATAAAAAATATGGAATATTACCAGAAATAATATTAGACAAAAATAATGTATTGATTGATGGATTCTGCAGTTATTATATTGCTCAAGTATGGAATATGACATATGTAAAAATTAGGAGGGTAAGATGCCAAAGATAAAAGAAAATACATGTTTACATTGTGGAAGTGATGAGGCAAAGTATTGTGAAGATTGTTATCAAAGATTACTAGCAGAAAATATGACTTTAAAATTTACTCTAAAAGGATTTTTAGAAAAACAAAAAGGAATTGAAATAGGAATAGATTTTGGAAGAGGAGATAGTAAACAAGTAGAAAACCACATTCCATATATAGATTAGAAAGGAGTAAATCATGATAGTAATTATAATTGTAGCTTTTATTTGTTTAATATGTGGATATACAATAGCAGCATTATTATTTATAGCAAAAGAAGCGGACAGAAAACAAGAAATAATTGTTGGATATGACAAATTAGAGAATAAAGATATGAGCTGCTTAATAATAGCCAAAAGAATAGATGAACACATTGTAGTGCAAGAAGTATTTTGCGGAAAAGATGCAGATGTAGCAAATAGAGCTGTGAAAATGTTTAGAGGTAATTATATTTATAAGAAAGAGAGAGGTTAAAATTATGAGAACCATAAAAGAAAATAAATATGAAAAATTTATAAATCAAGCAATAATAGACCATGAAAAAAACAAAATGATAAACACAAACAATATATCAGATGGACAACATACATTTGGAGAGTTATACGAACATAGAGCAAAATTATTTAGTGTTATTTGTAATCAAGAGAGTATATCAGAAAGAGCATGGAAAAGTAAATTGCATAGTGATGGAAGTATGTATGAAAATTATTTCATAGTAGGAATAAGTACTCCAGATGGACAAGCTACATATCATTATGAAATGAAATATTGGGATTTATTTAATGTAAAAGAATTAGAGAAAGCACCAAAATGGGATGGACATACATCGGACCAAGCTATAAATAGGCTTTTAAGTTTAAATAAAAAGGAAAATAAATCAAAGAGTAAAAGTATAGGACAAACAATAGATGAATTATTTAATAATCCATACCTAGTCATACAATCATGTAATAATGCTTTGGTAAAAACTAAAGAAGAAGCGGAAAAAATAACAAATAAAAATAAAAAATTAGAAGAGGAAATAATTGAAAAAGACAAAGGGTTAGAATTCCTTAATGGAAGAATAGAAGGTATGGAGTATGTAATAGAACATCTAAATTTAAAAGTAGGGGAGGAAAACTAATTATGAGAAAGTTTGATATAGTAAAAAGATTTATAGAAGAGATGGAAAACAACAAGGAAAAAACAATAGTATTTAATATGCCAGAAAGAAGTACAAAAAATAGTGCGGGATATGATTTTTATAATCCAACAATGGTAGTATGTAAATCAAAAGAAATAACGATGATTCCTACAGGAATAAAAGCAGAGTTTCCAGAAGATGAAGTATTACTAATATTTAATAGAAGCAGTAATCCAAAGAAAAAAGGACTAATAATACCAAATGGAGTTGGAGTAATAGATGCAGATTATTATAATAATCCAGACAATGAGGGAGAAATTGCATTTTTATTCTATAACATGTTAGAAGAAGATGTTGTAATAAAAGCAGGAGAAAAACTAGGACAAGGTATATTTATGAAATTCGCAAAAGTAGAAAATGATAATGCAGATAATACAAGGCAAGGCGGATTTGGAAGTACAGGAGCCTAATATGATTTTTGAATATAGAATAAATGAAGCAGATTTAAAAGAAAGATGCTATAAATGCAAATTTTTCGATAGTGAAGATAAAATATACGGAACATGTATATGTAAAAATAACAAAATAAAGAACAGAAATAGAAAATATAATAGTAAAGCCTGTGTGCATAAGGAGGTAGAAAAATAAATGAGTGATGCTGTAATAATAACATTGATAATATGTGTTACAATCATTGTATGTGCATATTTTGGCAATAACAATGATGATGAAAATAAGAAGAAATAATTGAATAGTGGTAAATCCACAAAAGAGAAGGAGGGAAGCGGATGAGTAATATACTATCAAGGTGTGAAGATATAAAAAGAGAAATAAAAGACTTGGAACATCGAATACAAGAGATAGAAGAAGCGGAAAGCTGCCAAGTTGTAAGAGATAGTGTAAGAGGTTCATCTAGTGTTTTTCCTTATATATCAAGAAGTATTGTAATTGAAGGAATTGAGGAAAAAAAGGAAAGCAAAAAGCTAAAGAAGTATAAAAGGTTACTAGAAGAAAAAAAAGATGAACTTTTAGATATAACTATAGATATAGAAGAATATTTAAAAGAAATTGATAACTCAAGAATAAGACAAATAATTAGACATAAGTACATAGATGGCAAAAACTGGGTACAAATAGGACATTTAATGGAAACATCTGCAGATGCAGCTAGAATGGAATTAAAAAGATTTTTTAAAAAAAATTAGATATGTTCGTTTTGTTCGTTTTAAAAGTGATATATTTATATTGTAAAAAAGTGTAAAAAAGTAATACCAAAAATTCCCCTAAAGGCTTGTTTGAAAAAACAAGTCTTTTTCTATAGGAGGAAAAACATATGAAAACAGAAATTTGTATGAAGCATCAATGTAAAAATTGTAGACAATATAATAGTTGTTTCAAAAAAGAAATTGAAAAAGAAAAGCAGGTGGTTAAGTGGCAAAGAGCAAATACAACGAAAAACAGCTCAAAGAGAAAAAAGAAGAAATAGAAAATTGGGCGAAAAGAGGTTGCACTAAAAAAGAAATTGCTGCTAACCTTGGAATAAGTAAAACTACATTTGAGGCATATGAGAAAAAATATTCTTGGCTTTCTGGGCTTATAAAAAAGGCACAGTTTGAAGCCGTAGAAGAAGTGGAAAATTCTTTATATAAAGCAGCTACAGGATATTATTATACAGAGCATCAAGTAGTAAAAGTAAAAACAGACCAATATCGAGAAGAGGTAAGAGTAATTGAGGTACAGAAATTCAAACCACCAGACACAGGGGCTATGTGCTTTTATCTAAAGAATAGAGCAAAAGATAGATGGGCAGAGAATCCTCAAAATATTGCAATACAACAAGAACGATTAAAACTAGACAAAGAAACAGCAAAGTTTAAGGAATGGTAAATATGTGGAAAAGTTTAAAAGCATTTTATAATTGTGATGAATGGCAATGTGTAAGAGAACAAGTATTGACCGATGCGGATAATACTTGCGGAGATTGTGGAGCATTAGCAGAAGAAGTGCATCACATAATATTCTTAACATTAGAGAATGTAAACGATTATACTATATCTTTAAATCCAAAGAATCTAATTGCACTATGTCATCAATGCCATAATAAGAGACATGGCAGATGGCTACCAAATACAAAGCCAGAAGAGCAAAAGGTATTTTTAATATGGGGAAGCCCTTTATCTGGGAAAACTACATATGTAAAAAATCATATGTTAAAAGGAGATTTAGTATTAGATGTAGATAATATATGGGAATGTATAAGCTTACAACCTAGATATGTGCATCCAGATAGTTTACTAAAGAATATGTTTGCTATAAGAGAAATCATATTAGACAACATAAAAGTGAGAAAAGGAGATTGGCTCAATGCTTGGGTAATAGGTGGATTTGCAGATAAATACACAAGGGATAAGACTATACAAGACCTTGGGGCAGAGCCAATATATATAGATGCAACAAAGGAAGAATGTATTGAAAGGATAGGAGAAAGACCTATAGAGTTTATAAATTACATAAATAAATGGTGGGATGATGTAGAAAGAGGAATAATCGTAGAAAAATAAATCCCCCCACAAAAAAAGAAATATCAAAACCCCCAAGGACCGAGGGGGGACCTCTAAAAAATGCAACCGAAAAATTTTCATTTTTGGAAAGGAATTTTGAAAAATGGATAAAAAAGAAGTAATCCAGAAAGAAAAGGATAAATTAAATAAAATATTTGAAAATGTCGAGGAAAATAAAAGAAAATTGGCAGAAAGCACTATAGAACAGACAGCAAACCTTACAGGAGAGCTATTTGAGTTATACCAAAACATAGAAAAGAATAAATCGGTAATAGTTAGTAGTAAAAATCCATCGCATCAGCTAATAACAGAGAGTGCAAAACTATATAATAAATATCTTAATACTCATGCAGTATTAGTAAAGACACTAAATGGCATTTTAGAAAAGAATGTAATTGATGCAGAAGATGATTTCGATGAGTTTGAAAAAATGTTTGAATGAGGAATCTAAATGTGGTTAGAAGAATATTACAATAAAATTCAAAGTGGAGAGATAGTTGCAGGGATAGAAATAAAAACAGCTCTTAATAGACTAATGCAAGATTTAAAAAATCCCAAATATGTTTATGAAACTAAAGATGCAGATAAAAGAATATATTTTATTGAGCATTATTGTAAACATACTAAATCTCCTTTTTATGGAAAACCTTTTAAACTAGAACTTTGGGAAAAGGCTATGATAGAAGCTGCATACTCTTTTAAATATACAGAAACAGGATTCAGAAGATTTAGAGAAGTATTATTGTTAATTGCTAGAAAAAATGGAAAAACAACACTTATCGCAGCAATTCTATTGGCAGAGTTCTTTTGTGGAAAAGGTGGAACGGATGTTGTATGTGCATCAAATACAACAGACCAAGCATCTATAGTGTTTGAAGAAATGCAAAACATGATTTCACAAAGCCCGAAACTAGAAAAAAGGGTATTTATGAGCATGAGGAGAATACAGCATAAAAAGAATAAAAATAAAGTAAAAAAATTAAGTGGACAAACTAAAAACAAAGATGGATATAATATAGAAGTTGGTTGCATTGATGAGGAACACGAAATGAAAACCGATGATGTAGAAGATGCAATCAAAAGAAGTCAATCAACAAAAGATGAACCTTTATTATTTGGTATAACGACAGAAGGATTTATTCCAGATGGATTCCTAGATAAAAAATTAAAATATGTTAGAAAAGTCCTTAATGGAGAGATAGAAGATGAAAGTATATTAGCATTATTATTTACACAGGACAATGAAACAGAAATATGGAGAGACAAAAAAACATGGCAAAAATCAAATCCAAGTCTAGGAACAATAAAAAAAGTAAGTTATATAGAAAAAGAAATATTAAAATCTCAAAATGATAGAGGAAACAGAATAAAGATGCTATGCAAAGATTTTAACATAAAACAAAATAGCAGCAATGCATGGCTAGAAGAAGCAGAAATAATAAATCCAAATACATTCGATATGAAATTACTAGAAAATAGTGTTGCTCTTGGAGGAGTCGATTTATCAGATACAACAGACTTAACATGTGCAACATTGCTAATTATGAAAAAAGGCGATAGAAGAAAATATATTATTCAAAAGTATTTTATGCCAAAAGAACAATTAGAAAAAAGAGTAAGGGAAGATAAAGTTCCATATAATGAATGGGCAAGAATGGGATTGATGGAAATTAGCGAAGGATGGGAGAATGACTATAAGAAAGTTACAAAATGGTTTGTTGATATGTTTAAAACATATCACATAAGACCAATGTATATAGGCTATGATAAGTGGTCCGCAAAATATTGGGTGGATGAGATGAAAGATGTAGGGTTCGATATGGAAACAATCTTACAGAAAAAAGAGGTTTTATCTAATCCAATGAAAATTTTAGAGGCAGATTTGAGAGCAAAATTAGTAAACTACAATAATTCGCCAATTTTAAAATGGTGTTTAGGAAATACAGAGATAAAGGTTGATGATAATGGACTAATAGCACCAGTTAAATTAAATTCACAAAAATATATAAGAATAGATGGGGCAGTTAGTCTAATTATTGTTTATGCAGTATTATATGCCCATAGAAATGAATATATGGAGGTAGTAAAGTGAAAAAGAATATAAACATAAGAGATATGTTTCATTCTGTATTTGGAAGGAATATAGAAAAAGAAAAACAAAAAAAGATGGAAACTAAATATTACAAGATGCTAAATGGAGAAATGCCAATATTCTCTAGCTTTGGAAACAATGTATATGCCTCCGATTTAGTAAAGATATGTATTGATAGAGTAGCAACACATTGCTCAAAACTGCAACCAAAACATATTAGAGTAGATAATGAAACAGGGAAGCAAACAGTAGTTAAAAGTCCATTAGAAAAACTATTAAAATGTATGCCAAATCCATTTATGACTACATCAGAGTTTATATATAAAGTAGTAACATTGCTTTTATTAGACAGCAATGTTTTTATTTATCCTTTGTATGAAGATGGAGTTATAAAAGGGCTATATCCATTAAGACCTATGCAAGTAGATTTATTGGAAAATCAATATGGGGATATGTATATAAAATTTTATTTTGCAAATGGATATACTGCAGAAATGCCATACTATAAAGTAATTCATTTAAGGCAATTTTTTGGAGTAAATGAGTTTATGGGAGATGATGATAACAAAGACTTACTAAAAACTCTACAGACTAATCAAACAATGATAGAAGGCATTGCAAAAGGAATAGAATCTAGTTTTCAAATTAGAGGAATTTTAAAAATAAATACAGTATTAACAGATGATGACCAAAAAAGTCAAATAGAAGAATTTGAAAACAAAATAACACATAGCAAATCTGGAATATTGCCAATGGATTTAAAAGGCGAGTATATAGATTTAAAAATAGACCCAAAGATAATTGACAAGGATACATTAGATTTTATACAAAATAAGGTTTTAAATAAATATGGTGTATCTATACCGATTTTTAATAATAATTATAGTGAAGAGGAATTTAACAGCTTTTATGAAAGTAGAATAGAACCTATTTCAATTATGGCAAGTCAAGGTTTTACAGCTAGACTTTTTACAGAACGAGAGCAAGATATGGGAAATCAAGTAGAATTTTATTCTAGTAGATTACAATATGCAAGTTGGGCTACAAAAGTAAATGCAATAAAAGAGTTAATGCCTCTAATGGTATTTAGATTAGATGATGCATTAAATTTGTTAGGTATGCCACCTGCAGAAGAGGGTGGAGATACTAGAATTTTAAGTTTAAATCACATAGATGCTAGAATTGCAAACGAATATCAATTAAATAAATCTAAAAGTATGGTTAAGGAGGAAAATGGAGATGGACAAACAACAAAAATATGTTAAGGAAAAAGTTGAAAGAAGGCAAGTTCAAAATTTAGAAAATATAGACAATGAACAACAAAATAATGGTTCAGAAGCTACATTGGAAGGTTATGCAGCAGTTTATAATTCGGAGACAATCATTGCAGGAATGTTCAAGGAGATAATAGAACAAGGAGCTTTTGAAGGAACAGACTTTGATGATGTTGCTTTATATTATAACCATGATACTAACAGAATACCACTTGCAAGAAGTAGAAGAAATAATGCCAATAATACACTATTTTTACAACCAGATACAATAGGGTTAAAAATGAGAGCAAGTATAGACATAGAAAACAATACAGAAGCAAAAGCATTAAATTCTGCTATAAGAAGAGGAGATATAACTGGAATGAGTTATATGTTTGAGGTGGCAGATGAAGAGTGGAAAGATGTGGACCAAGAAATGCCTACAAGAATAATTAAAAAAGTTAGTAAGGTTATCGAAGTAAGTGCGGTAAATTATCCTGCTTACGAAGATACTACTATATATGCTCGAGCTTTATTATCGTTGGATAACGAGAAAAAGGCATTGGATAATGCTAGAGCAAATAAACAACTAGAAATTCGCAAAAGGCGAATTTCAATAAAAACAAAAATAAATTTAGGAGGAAATTAACATGGAAGAATTAGAAAAAAAAGTAAAAGAATTAGAGGATGAAATTGCTAAAATAAATGAGCAATTAAAAGAAAAGAGCGATGAAGCTACAAAAGAGGAAAAAGAAGAAAGATTAAAAGAAATTGAGGAAGAAGTAGACAAACTAAATGAAGAAAAAGCAAAATTAGAAGAATCAAGAAAATCAGTAATTAAACAAATGGAAATTAGAAGCAAAGCAGCTTTTAATCCAGTTGCATCTTACTTACCAGGAAGAAGTGCGGGATTAGAAGCAAGAAAAATTGACAACACAGAATTAGAAAAAAGAACAGCTTTTATGGAATACATATTAACTGGTAAAATTCCAGAAAAAAGAGCAGATGCAATAACTCTTACAACAGATGCATCAGCAGTAGTTCCAAACACTATTATGAAAAGAGTAATTAAGGAACTAAAAGAATATGGACAAATCTGGGCAAGAATAACAAAATCTAATGTAAAAGGTGGAATTTCTATACCAGTTGCTACATTAAAACCAAAAGCAACATGGGTAGGAGAGAATACAGTTGCAGATAAACAAAAATATCCTGTAAATTCAAATGTATCATTCCTATATCATAAATTACAATGTAGAGTTGCTATTAGCCTTGAAGTTGATACAACAACATTAGAAGTTTTTGAAGATAGTCTAGTTGATGCAATGAAAGAGGCAATGATTGTTGCATTAGAACAAGCAGTTTTAAATGGAACAGGAAATAAACAACCTTTAGGAATTACAAAACACGAAAATGTAAAGGTTGTTGAATTAACAGAAGAGGAAATAAGAACATATAGAGGATGGATTAAAGCTAAAAAAGCTGTTCCTGCAAGTTACAAGAAAAGAATCTCATTCATATTAAATGATTCAGACTTTACTAATTACATTGAAGGTATGGTAGATTCTAATGGACAACCTGTAGGAAGAGTGAATTATGGACTAAATGGAGAAGAAACAACAAAAGTTCTTGGAAAAGAAGCTATCCTAGTAGAAGATGATTATTTACCATCTTTTGATACAGCAGAAGCAGGAACAGTATTTGGAGTAATTTGTGATTTATCAGATTATCTATTTAATTCAAATATGGAAATAGTAATAAAGAGATACTTTGATGAGGATTTAGACCAATGGATTACAAAAGCTACTTTAATTGGCGATGGTAAAATGTCAAGCACTCAAAGTGTAGTGTTATTAAAGAAGAAAGCTACATCAACTAAAGCAGATGGAGGAGAAAAGGGAACACAAGAAACACCACAAGTGTAATAAAAGCAGCCGAGAGGCTGCTAAATATTTTATAAATGGAGGAAACAAAAATGATTAAATATAATTTTAAGGTAGAAGTACCATTTTTAGATAAAACAAATAAGTTAGCAGAAGTAAAAAAAGATGCTGTTTTAGTAGTAACAGAGGAAAGATTAAAACAACTAAATGATGCAAAAGTGGGAAGAGTTATATCAGCAGAATATGTAGAAGATAAAACACCTACTAAATCAACAAAAGGAAAAAATAAAAAAGAGGAAGTTGTTGAAACAGAGGGAGAAACTACAGAAACAAAAGTAGAAGGACCAGAATCAGATAAAACTGTAGAGACAGAATCAAAAGTAGAAGAATAAGAAGGAGGAAGCTACTAAAATGATAGATGTAGAAGAATTGAGGAAAAGAGTTGGATTGAGCAATAGTAGTTTTGATGAAGAATTAAAAGAAGTAGAACTTGCTGCAATCGAAGATTTAAAAATGTCTGGAATACATGAAAGTAACATAGTAGCTTCCAATACTGTGGTTTGCCAGGCTATAACTGCTTATGTAAGAGCTAATTTTAGGAACAACAAGCAAAGTGATAAATATCAAAAATCATATGAAAGATTAAGGTATAAGATGAGTGTATCATCTAAATACAAAAATCCACCGAAAGAGGTGTAAATATGGATGAAATAATAACTTTGATAAGCAAAGATAAAGTAGAAGGCAATGCTATAGGAGACATGATAAGAAAACCAGGAGAAAGAGATGTTTTTGGAGAAGAAAAACAAGTATATTCAAGTACATTTTTTCAAGCTGCAGCAGTAGGCATGAAGGCAGAAAGAATATTGGTAATATGGAAATTTGATTATGAAAACGAAAAGTATTTAAGATACAAAGGAGTCAAATATGAAATATTAAAAACATATGAAACAGATGATGAAAAGCTAGAGCTTACTTGCTCAAGTGATATAAAAAAGAAAGAGGTAAATGCTTATGGCAATTCCTAGTGCAATAAAGATAACAAAAGATGGAGTTCAATATATAAATAGTGTAGATAGAACAAAGTATCTCTTAAAAGAATTAGTACATGCAGCTAATAAAGATGTAGGAAAGTTTGTTACAAGAGAAGCTAAAAAGAGTATTGAAAAAAATACTGGAAGAGGAAGAAAAAACACACAATATTGGGCTAGAAAAGATGGAAGTTTGCAGGTTGGATATAAGCCAGGAGGATTTTATATTGGTTTTCAAGAGACAGGAACATCAAAGCAGGTAAAAAAAGAACATATAAGAGGAGCTGTACTAAATAATAAAAATGAAATAAGAAAAATACAAGGTACTTATATCAAAAGTATAGAGGATGAAAACAAAGCAAGAGGAATAATTGATGAAAGCGAGGAAATTGGAAGTGGATAAAGAAACAACTAGAATAAAATTAAGAAAACACATTAAGGAACTTTTAGACAATGTTGTTCCAAATTGTTTTATGACTGCAGATGATACTATGGATTTTCCGTATACAGTATTAGATGTAAAAGAAAGTAACGATGAGATATATATACCATTTTATTTAGAAGCGGAGACTTGGGATTCTGGCGATGATACAACACAAATAGAAAATATTTGCGATGCTATAAAGGAAAAAATAGATGGATACCAGGCTTTTTTAGATAGTTTTGCTATAAAAATATATTTTAGTGGATGTAACACTAATTATGATGAAGATAAAACTATAAAAAGAAGAATACAGACTTTTGAAATACATATGTATGAGTTTCAAAATTAAGGAGGGAAATTAAATTGAAAACAAAACAAAGAAAAGTAGATGTTGAAAACATCCAAATAGACCATGGAATTGTTTTTAGAAATTATGGGTTAGAAACACAAAAATTGTTAGCTCCAATTCGTGGAGGTTCTACATTTAAAGTAGAAAGAACTATAAGACAAATAGAATTTGATGGACAAGGTGGAAAAACAAAAGGAACAGAAGTAATTGATGATGAAAATGCAACAATTTCTGCAAAGACTTTAAATGCAAGTTTAGATTCACTATCAATGGCATTGCCAGGTGCATCAATAACAAAGGATAAGAGTGGCGAAATATCTAAAATTGAAAGTTCAGACTTGGGCTTAATTTCAGATGAAAACTATAACGATAACATAACTATGTTTTGTAAGACTTTAAAAGGAGATTACCTAAAAATTTCTATATTTGATGCTATGGCAGACAATGGATTAGAATTTGCAGCAGTACAAAAAGCAGAAGGAGAAATACAATTAGATTTTGCTGCTCATCATTCTTACGAAGATGAAACAAAGAAAATTTACTCAATCGAAAGAATACAAAGTATTACTTACGAAGAAAGTCTAACAACAGTTTAATGTATGAGCAACTATAAAGGTTGCTCTATTTTTTTATTTAGGAGGAAATTACCATGAAAATTAACATTGATATGATGTGTGTTATAAGCACAATAATGGAAAAAATGGAGATAGATTCACAACTAATGCAAAAGTTTTTTAAGATGGGTGATGAAGCAAGGGGAAAAAGCAAAAGTGAAGTAGAAAGGCTACAAAAACAAATTGGAGCAGAACTACTATTAACACTAGGAAAAAAATTGCATTTAGTTAGAGATGAATTAGTACGATTTATTTCTTTATATAAAGAAATATCAGAAGAAGAAGCAAAACAAGTTGATGTAATAGAGTTCTTGAAGGAAATAGCAAAAGATAAGGGATTAAAAAGTTTTTTACAACAAAAGGATATGCCAGAATCGAAGAAAAAATAATACTACTTGAAAAATATTATGGCATATCTAATATTAAAAACTTTCCAATAGAAAAATTAAATAATTTACTAGAAACTGCCTATGAAAAAGAATTATATACAAGATGGTTAACTCTATATCCATATATGGAAATAGGTTTTTTTGAATTTGTTTCTTTTGAAGAATATAAGAAAAAAGCTTTTGAAAATTTACATTGTAATTCATCAAAAGAAAGGCAAATGTCTAATGATGAAATAGAAAAAGAAATGATGGGAGTAGTAAGGTATTATGAGCAAGAGCAGAAGGCAGGTGGAAAAATAAATGGAAATATTTAAGTTATTTGGTAGTATTTTTGTAGATACTACCGAAGCGGATGAAAAAATTGAAAAAACAGGCAAAAAAAGTGAAGGATTAGGAACAAAGCTAGGCAATGTCGCAAAAACTGCAGGGAAATGGGCACTTGGATTAGGAGCAGCAGCAGTTACCGCAGCAACAGCTATTGGAGGAATGGCAATCAATACTGCAAAAGATGTAGATTCTGCTATAGATAGTTATATAGCGGCGACAGGAACAGCAACGGAAGCAACAGGACAATATGAAGAGGTTTTGAAAAACATCTACAAGAATAACTATGGAGAGGATTTTCAAGACATCGCAGATAGTATGGCACAAGTAAAAACACAGCTAGGAGAAATTGAAGATACACAACTTCAAAGTGTAACGGAAGATGCTTTGGCATTAAGAGATACATTTGGATTTGAAGTAAACGAGAGTGTACGAGCTGCTAAAATGCTTATGGACCAATTTGGAATTTCATCCGAAGAAGCATACAATTTAATAGCACAAGGGGCACAGCAAGGATTAGATAAAAATGGAGACTTGCTAGATTCAATAAATGAATATTCCGTACATTTTAAACAAAACGGATTAAGTGCTACTGATATGTTTAATACATTCAAACAAGGAGCAGATAGTGGAGCTTTTTCTATAGATAAAGTGGGAGATGCAATAAAAGAAATGGGCATCAGAATGAAAGATGGCTCTGCAACAGATTCTCTAAAAGCAATGAAATTAAATGCAGATGATATTGCACAAGCATTTGGAGAAGGTGGAGAAAGAGCTTCTTGGGCATTTGGAGAAGTTGTAGAAGGTTTGAAAAATATTGAGGACCCAATAGAACAAAATACTGCAGGTGTTGCTATATTTGGTACTATGTGGGAGGACTTGGGAAAAGATGCTGTATTTGCTATGACAGAATATGGAGACAAATTTGATGAGACAGTAAATACAATGGACAAATTAAAAGAAGTAAAATATGACAATTTAACAGATTTATTTGAAGGACTAAAAAGAAATGTAGAAATGCTATTACTTCCACTTGGAAATGCACTTATGCCTATACTAAAACAAGTAATTCAAATAATTAGTGATAATATGCCAGTAATTGAAGGAATGTTAAATGAGGTTTCGCCAGTAATATCGGAAATGTTTGCACAATTATTACCACCACTTATGGAACTGGTACAAACAATTATGCCTATAATGATGGATATTTGGAAACAATTAGTTCCTTTCTTGACACAAATAATACAAGCAATTTTGCCAGTTTTGGTACAGTTAGCACAAATGTTATTGCCACCAATAATGCAAATAGTTCAATCTCTTTTACCTATTTTGATGCAATTAATACAACCATTATTGGATTTATTACAACCAATTATAAATTTATTACAACCTATAATAAATTTATTTATGACATTATTAGAACCACTACTATCGTTAATAAATATGATATTACCTCCTTTGATTCAATTATTTACTAATATAATACAACTAATATTACCACCACTACAAGCGGGTCTTGAATTAGTTGCAAATGTAATATCCACTGTTTTCAAAGGAGCATTTGATTTGGTTTCAAAAATAATTCAAAATACAATAAGTGTATTTGAAGGAATTATAAATTTTGTGAAAGTGATTTTTGTTGGTGCATGGCAAGGAGCATTTAATCAGGTAAAATATATATTTTCAAGTGTATTTGAAACAATAAAAAATGTTATAGGAAATGTAAAAAATGTATTTTCCAATATAATTAACTTTGTAAAAAATGTATTTACTGGAAATTGGAGTGCAGCATGGCAAAATATTAAGAACATATTTAGTAATATAATAAGTGGACTTGCAAACATATTTAAAACACCTATAAATTGGATAATAAATGGAATAAACACATTTATTAGAGGTATAAATAAAATAAAAATACCAGATTGGGTTCCTGGAGTTGGTGGGAAGGGATTTCATATTAACGAAATACCAAAATTAAAAGTTGGTATTGATTATGTGCCAGAAGATGATTATCCCGCATTATTACATAAGGGAGAAAGAGTATTAACCAAAGAAGAAAATGCAGAATATATGAAAAATAGGACTAGAAAGCAAAAAGAATTGCAAGAAGAAAAAATTGAAAATAACGATAATAGTTCTAGTATTATTTTTAATATAACTAATTTTTATAACAATAGAAAGCAGGATATACAAGCATTATCCGAAGAAATGGCTTTTTACGCATCAAGTAAAAGAAAAGCGAAAGGAGCAACAACATGATACCATATTTTATTTGGAACAAAGTGAGTTCGGTAGATAAAAATATTATAGTGAATGAATTACCTCCTATTACAATACCAAAAAAGAGAATAGAAGAAAAAGAAATACCAGGAAGAAATGGAAAACTTTATATAGATGAAGGAGTATATGATACTTTTATATATCAAATAAAGTGTACATTAGGACCAAATGCAAATGTAAGAGAAATATCTAGGTGGCTAAGTGGAACTGGTAAATTAGTAATATCTTTGGAGGAAGATAAATACTACGAAGGAATAATAAAAAATAGTATTGATTTTTCAAAAGTTCTTCATGTTTTTTATGAATTTCCAATAGAAATTGAATTGCAACCTTTTGCCTATTCTTTAAAGGAATATGAACATAATTTTTCGAAAGCATCAGTTATATATATTACACAATCTACAGCAGAGATAAGTCCTTACATAAGGATAGAAGGAAGCGGAGCAATAACACTTACAATAGGGAATAAATCACAGAAAATAAAAAAATTAGATGGATATATAGAACTAGATTCCAAAATAGAAGAAGCATACAAAGGCAATAAAAATGAAAATAGTAATGTTCTTGGGGAATTTTTAAAACTAAAACCAGGAGAAAATAAAATTGAGTGGATAGGCTCAATTACTAATTTAAAAATAAAATATAGGGAGACTTATCTATGATTATATTGTATGATGCAAATTGTAAAGATTTTAATAATAATGGTATAGGAATATTAAAAGATTCTCTAAAATGTGAAGTATCAGAAGCTTTAAATGGAGAATTAGTATTAGATATGGAATATCCTATTACTTCCAAATATATTGAATTTATTATAAACGAAAATATTATAAAATGTGATGCAGGTTTAGAAGAGGACCAATTATTTAGAATAAAACATGTAAAGCCTAATTTTGACACTATAACAATTTATGGAGAGCATATATCATATGATTTAGCAGACAATTTTTTAGAAGATGTTTTTCCACAAAACCTAAATGGAGCTGCATGTTTAGATTGGATATTATCACATACCCTAGACTCACACAACTTTAATAGCTTTTCGGACATTCAAACAGTATCAAGTGCAAGATATGTTAGAAAAAATCCTATTGAAGCTATAGTTGGAGATTTAGAAAATAGTTTTGTAAACTTATGGGGTGGAGAGCTAGAAAGAAATAATTATACAATTAAAATGCTAAATAGAAGAGGAAATGATAAAGGATACAAGATAAGATATAGAAAAAATCTTACAGGATTAGACTTTACTATTGATAATTCTAATATAGTAACAAAAATTATGCCACAAGGATATAATGGATTATTTCTTCCAGAAAAATATATTGATAGTCCTCTTATTAACAATTATCCGCATAAAAAAGTAAAAGTAATAGAATTTTCAGATGTTAAAGTAAAAGAAAATGCAGATGAAGAGGAAGGCTTTGCTACTGCAGAAGAGGCTTATCAAGAATTAAGAAGATTGTGTAACTTAAAGTATTCGGAAGAAAATATAGATAAACCTACAGTAAATTTAAAAGTAGATTTTGTTGATTTATCTCAAACTACAGAATATCAAGACTATACTTTTTTAGAAAGTGTTTCAATGGGAGATACTATCAGAGTAGAACTCGATTATACACAAGTAGAAGTAAGAGTAATAAAAACAACATATGATGCATTATTACATAGATACACAAAACTAGAATTAGGAGAATTTAAAGCTAATTATATTACAGATTCTCAAAAAGATATAACAAATACTATTAGAAAAGAAACAGATACTATTGAAACAAGTGTATTATTACAGGCAAAGCAAAATGCTACAGAGCAATTAACCGCAGCTTTAGGTGGATATGTTTATAAAACACAAAATGAGTTATTTATTATGGATACAGACAATCCTAATACTGCTAAAAAAGTGTGGAGATGGAATCTTAATGGACTAGGATATTCGAAAAACGGAATAAATGGACCATATGAACTGGCGATGACACAAGATGGAAGAATTGTTGCAGACTTTATTACTGCAGGACAGATGGATGTTGCAAGAATAAAGGGGCTTAATACATTAGCAATAGTAGCATCGCAGATACATTTAGAGGGATATACAACAATAAATGCAGGATTTGCCATTGATGAAAAAGGAAATATGACATGCAATAATGCAACTATTAAAGGAGGCACGATTAGATTAGGCGATGGAACAAGAGAAAATCCAACATTTATAATGCAAGGAACTGATGGAAAACAAGCATGGATGACTACAGACCAATTTTTTATAGAAGGAGATTTAGGAAATATAAATTTACAATGTGATTCTCAACTAGGAATATTTATAGGAGGAAAAAATAATAAAGGAAATGCTAATTTAATTGGAGATGATGATGCAGGCATGATTGGGATTACCCATAATACTCCTACTAATGGACAGCAAAGATATGTCGATGGATTTGTAGATGATAATGAAGCTTGGTTTAGAGTGGGGAATAATGGAGAAAATAAAGAAACCATTATATATCCAGATAATATATATGTAAATAGTAAACCTGCAATCGTAAGTCATGCAGGAGTGATTTCTTTGGGATATACATATTATACCAATGGTACAGATTCAAATTGTGGATATTTAGAAATTGTTACAACAAATAAAGGAACTGTAGCTGCAAGTTGTTGGAAATCAGATGGAAGGTTAAAAAAAGACATACAAGAATCAAAAGTAGATGCTTTGAGTGTTATAAATTCAATTTTACATAGAAGTTTCAAATGGAAAGATAACGATGGAACAGAAGAAATTGGATACATAGCACAAGAACTTGAAAATGTAAAAAGCAATTTTGTATTTAAAGTGCCACAAAGAGATGAGGATGGGAATATACTTGATGAAGTATATCAAATAGATGAAACAAAAATTATTCCATTTATAACTAAAGCAATTCAAGAATTATCAAGTGAGTTAGAAGAGCAAAAGGCTATAAATAAATTTCTTTTGAAAGAATTAGGGTTAGAATACAAATACAAATTATCAAAGACAGGAGAAAAAGTAGAAAATCTTATAGTAGATGCACTAAAAGATAAAATAAAGCAATATGATAATCAATCAATAAAATTCAAGGAATATATACAAGAAAAAAGAGAAGTTATGAGAAAGCTAGTAAAACAAGATGATGATTCAACAACAATTATATTAGAGGAGGCAAAAGATGAAAAGAATAGTTGAGTTAGTTGTAGATTTACAAAATAAAATATATAATACAATATTTTTAAAGCAAATGGATACAACTATAATAAAAGTTAAGATATTAAATGATAATACTATAGTAGATTTAACATCTCAAACTATAGATATTATATTCACAAAGCCAAATAGTACACTCATTCAACAATTAGCTTCTAACATAGATATACCAAACGGAATAGCAACAATACCATTGCTAGAAGAGTGTGTAAGACAATCTGGAAAAGCAAAAATGGAAATAGAAGTAAAAAATACTAATAGTGAAGTTACATCATCTTTCTATATTCCAGTACAAATAGAGCAAACAAGTAAAGCTGCCGTTAGTCCAGAAAATACAGAAAATTACTTTGAAGAGTTTTCAAAAGCAATAGATGACTTTGTTGAGGAATCTTCACAAATGTTAGAAGATATTTCATCTGCAGAAGCAACAAGAGTAACAAATGAAAATAACAGAATATCTGCAGAGAATACAAGAAAAACAAATGAAACTAATAGGATAAATGCAGAAACAGCAAGAGTAG
Source organism: uncultured Clostridium sp. (assembly GCA_900553365.1). Lineage (GTDB taxonomy): Bacteria > Bacillota > Clostridia > TANB77 > CAG-508 > UMGS1781. The sequence goes on along the minus strand of USDL01000002.1, from coordinate 48,791 downwards.
CAGCAGAAACGGCAAGAGCTACTGCAGAAGCAACGAGAGTAACGAATGAAAACAACAGAATATCTGCAGAGAATACAAGAAAAACAAATGAAACTAATAGGACAAATGCAGAAACAGCAAGAGTAGTAGCAGAAAAGGCAAGAGCTACTGCAGAACAAAATAGAGTAACATCATTTAATCAAATGATGCAAAATGTTAATGTACAAGCAGTTCAACAGAATACAGCAGATATTGCAGAAATAAAAGAAAAAATGAAAGTACATGTATATGGTGTTAGAAGGAAGTTAGCAAATAACTCATCATCAACTTGGGAGAGAATAGAAGATGCAGTTGGATTAGTTGCAAATGCTCAAAAAGGTTCTACTGCCGTACAAAATAGTTTTGATAATTTATATCCGTGGAGTGATATTATAAGTTATAATTATGATGTTAAATCTCAAAGGATAACAGCATACTATGGAGAGCCAACTTTCAAATTTGATGGAAGCAATGGAGAAGTCTTAACAAGAATACCAGAGTTCTGGTATAAAAGAACTAGAGATGATACATATGAGTATGTATATATTGCAGATGGTAAAAAAGAAGGATATATAAAATCAGAGCAATTTAGTGTTGGAAGATATACTATGTCTGGTTCAAATTCAAGAGTATATAGTAAATCTGGTGTAGCACCATTAGTATCCGATACTATTACTAATTTTAGAACATATGCAAGAAATTTAGGAGATGGATTTGGACAACTTGATTGGCATTACTTCTTATTCCAAATACTTTATCTTGTAGAATATGCAGATTATAATGCACAGGATAAATTGGGAAAAGGTGTTATATCAAAAGAATGGACAGGAAGCTTTAATGGAGTAAACAGTGGTGGATGTGATAGTTTAGGCATGAAGTCTGGAACACTAAATGATGATGGACAACATTCTATGATTTATAGGGGAATTGAAGATATATATGGTGCTTTATGGCAGTTTGTAGATGGAATCAATATAAAAGATTATAAAGCATATATAAGCCAAAATTCTAATGATTATGCGGTAGACAAATTTGATGGTTCTTACAAGGCATTAGGATATACAAATTGTTCTACAACAGGACAATATCAAAGTGCAGTAGGATATGATGCTAATAATCCTATAATAGATTTTGCAACGGCAGTAGGCGGTGCTTCTAATACATATATGACAGACTATTACTGGTGTGCAGAAGGCAACAGAATTGCCCTTGTTCGGTGGTGCTTGGAGCGATGGCTTGGCCTGTGGCTTGTGGTATTGGACTTTGAGCAATGCTTCTTCGTTATCGAGTGTCACTGTCGGCGGTCGCCTTCTTAAAAACCAGTAAACAGGGGTGTGGGGGCGGTCAGCCCCTGCATAAAGACAGCTTAAATTAAAGCAAGTTATCAAATAGCAAATAAAAATGTATAATAATGTCGAATAAAATAAAAAAAGGGATTTGGTGTGTCTAAAGTCCTAGGCTTTGCATTTGGGTTCGGGTTTTTGCCCATGTTCGGTGGTAATTGGAACAATGGCTTGAACTGTGGCTTGTGGTATTGGAATTTGAACAATGCTTCTTCGTTATCGAATGTCAATGTCGGCGGTCGCCTTCTTATTTATTATATATATATTTATTTGCACATCACTTTCCATGCCTCTTGGCAAAAATTAGTCGAAACTGGATTGGTTTAGTAGTTCCTTTTGAACGAAAAACCGATAGACAAAAATAAGAAAAGGATGTGCAAAATGAAAAGACAAGGTAATATATATCCTAAAATATGTGAACCAGAGAATATCAAATTAGCAATAATATATGCAGCTAGAGGAAAAAAGAAAAGAAAAAATGTATTAAGAGTATTAGAAAAACTGGATGTGGCAATTTTACAAGTATATGAAATTTTAATAAACAATAATTATAAGCCAAGTCCATATCAAGAAAAAGTGATACATGATGGTGTAAGAAAAAAAGAAAGAATAATATATAAACCTTGTTTTTTTCCAGACCAAATAATACATTGGTGCTTAATGCTCCAAATAGAGCCTATACTAGGAAAAGGTATGTATGATTTTTGCTGTGCTTCTGTAAAAAACAGAGGGATACACTATGGAGCAAAACACATAAGGAAAATCCTTATGGATGATAGAAAAAATACCAAATATTGTTTGAAACTAGACATTAAAAAGTTTTATCCGAGTATTGATAAAGAAATACTAAAAAGAAAATTCAGAAAGAAAATAAAATGCAGGAATACATTAGAATTGATAGATACTATAATAGATAGTTCAACAAAAGGATTACCTATTCGGAAACTATACTTCACAATGGTTTGCAAATTTCTATTTGCAAGATTTAGACCATTACATAAAAGAAACATTACATGTAAAACATTATATAAGGTATATGGATGATATGGTTCTTTTTCATAGAAACAAAAGAGAATTAAGGAAAATAAAAGAATTAGTAGAAGATTTTTTAAATAGAGAAAGTTTACGATTGAAAGAGAATTGGCAGTTATTTAAAACCGAAAGTAGACCATTGGACTTTTTAGGATATAGATTTTATCGAGGATATACGACATTAAGAAGAAGTAATTTTTTAAGAATGAAAAGAAGAATAAAAAGAATATCTAAAAAGAAAGTCATAAGTCATTTGGATGCATCAGCTGTGGTAAGTTATTATGGATGGATAAAACATTGTAACAATTATAAATTTAATCAGAAATATATTAAACCATATGTAAATTTAAAAAAATGTAAAGGAGTGATAAAATTTGCAAGTAGAAAGCAGTACAAAACCAAAGTTAAAATTTGAGATAGAAAGCCATATCAACGGAAAGGTTGATGTGGTTTTCTTTTGCAATATCCAAAAAGTAGAGGATGAGGAAACCATAAAATATAAATATGATACTTTTAGAATTTGCATAGAAAATAGAGATGATATACAAGAAGAAATAGAACATAACTACGATAGATGGTTGGAGTTTGCAAAAAAATGTGAATATGAAAAATTGGCAGCAAAAATAAGAGAAAGAAGAAATGAACTATTAAAAGAAACAGACAAGGAAATGTGTTTAGATAGATTAAATATAACTATACCAGAAGAATTAACCGCAACGAATCTTTTAGTTGGAGTAAAACAATTTTTTGAAGGAATGTCAAATATATTCAACGGAAAGATGGCAAAGTATAGACAAGAATTACGAGATATTACAAAACAACAAGGTTTTCCATATAATGTAGTATTCCCAACAAATCCAAGTACAGAAGAAGAAAGCGAGGAAAAATAATGGAAACAATAATAGGTTGTATAATAACAGGCGGACTATCTCTTGCAGGGGTAGTTTTTTCTAATTTATCTAACAATAAAAAAATCGAAAATAAATTATCGACTCAACAAGCAGTAACAGATACAAAGTTAGAAGAACTTACAAGAGAAGTCAGGGCACATAATAATTTTGCACAAAGAGTTCCTGTTTTAGAGGAGCAAATGAAAGTTGCAAACAATAGAATTAAAGATTTAGAAAGGAGGGAAAAATAATGACTGTACAAGTATTAGTTTATATTATAACTACATTATTTACATACATTTTGGGTAAAGTATCTAAAAAATTTAATTGGAATGAAACTTTACCAATACCAGTTCAAAATATCCTAATAGGTGTTATAGCTTCAGTTATAGGATGTTTAATACATATTGAAGGATTAGACACAAATGCAATAATAACCGCAGTTATTACAGCTTTAGGTGGAATTGGTACAGCAACAGTATTATATGATGCAAAAAATCAATAATCTAATACAAGAAATTTATTCTTGTATTTTTAAAATACTGGAAGAAAATAAAAGAATCTTCCAGTATTTTTTTATCTTTTATAAGGAGGTTTTAGTATGGAAGATGAAAGTGTAGTATTGTCAGAAGAAATGGAAAAAGAATTTACAAATGGGAAAGGAGAAGAATAATGGGAAATTCAAATTTGGTAAGTATGAAAGTACCCGCAAATAGTAATAATTATACTGTAGGAAGAAGCGGAAGAAATATAGAAATGATAGCTATACATCATATGGCTGGAATACTAACTGCAGAACAATGTGGAAAGATATTTCAAAATGCGAATAGGAAAGCATCTAGTCATTATGGGATAGGCAAAGATGGAAAAATAGCTTTATATGTTGATGAAGCAAATACAGCATATACTAATAGTAACTGGGATTCTAATTGCAAATCAGTAACTATTGAAACATCAAATTGTAAGTTAGGTGGAGATTATCCTGTTTCAGATGTTGTTTTAAATAAACTTATAGAATTAGTTGCAGATATAGCAAGGAGAAACAATTTAGGTAAATTAGTAAAAGGAAAAAATGTTGTTTGGCATAGAATGTATGCTGCTACAAGTTGTCCAGGAGATTACCTATTAAGCAAAATGGATTATATAATAGAAAAAGCAAACGAAATAAATGGAAAAATTGATAATAATACGAACACAGAAACAATAGCTCCAAGAAAAACAAACGAAGAAATTGCAAATGAAGTAATAAATGGTAAATGGGGAAATGGAGCAGATAGAAAAAACAAATTAACTGCAGCAGGATATGATTATAATGCAATACAAGATATTGTAAATCAAAGATTAACTGGTTCTAATTCTTCAAGTAAACCTGGTCTAAAATCTGTTGAAAAAATTGCAAACGAAGTAATAAATGGTAAATGGGGAAATGGAGCAGATAGAAAAAATAAATTAACTGCAGCGGGATATAATTATAATGAAGTACAAGAAAAAGTAAATCAACTTTTAGGAGCAAAAACATCATCTTCAAGAAAAACAAATGAAGAAATTGCAAATGAAGTAATAAAAGGGCTATGGGGAAACGGAACAGAAAGAAAAAATAAGCTATCTGCAGCGGGATATGATTATAATGCAATACAAAGCATTGTAAATAAAAAACTAGCCTAAATATAAAAGTATATTAAAAAAATAAAAACGAGGCTCAAAATCAATCCTAGAGCCTCGTTTTTTCTATTTTTCATAGATTTTCTTTAAATCGTTTTGTATTGAATGAAGCAAGTTAAATGCTTCAAAAAAAGTGGTATTATTAAAATCAATATCTAATATTTTTTTTACAATTTCATTAGTTGCTATTATTTTTATATATTCATCATTGCTATTTGTTTTAATAGTATCATCTACAATCTCAAAATCTAAAGATTTATCTTTTAATAATTGGGCATATTTATCTATTTTAGATATAGGAAAACCAACTTTATATAAACTATCACTTAATTGTGTTATTTTTAATCCTAAAGCATTTGAGACTATATCTGCATCCTTATTGAATATATTATAAAAAATTCCAACTTTAAACAAATAAATTTTATTATTATTCTTTGACTTTAATTCATTATACTTCTTTAAGAGTTTGCTCATTTTCATCCTTCTTTCTTGCAATTATTTCTCCTGTTTCGCAATTAAATATATCGCAAAGTTTATCTATAGTATCAAAACGAATAGAAGTTGTTTTGTTATCCATCATATTAGAAAGAGAACGATAACTACCTTCCATATGTTTTATGAACCAATATTTACTTTTCTTTTGTTCTTTTAATAATTCTTTGATTCTTAAATAAACCATAACGGCCCCTCCCGCCATAATTTTACAAGAAAGCTAGATTTATTTTAACTTGTTTCCTATAAAGTGTATTAGAGGTAAGTTGTTTTAAGACAAGTTACCAAGCAACAGATTAAATGTTAAAATATAATAAAATGGTATGGAGGTATTACATGGAAGAAGAAGAGAAAAACTATGTAATCGTACTAAAAAAAGAAGAATTAAAAGAAATAATAAAAAATAATAATATAAGTAATAATATAATAAAAAAAGATAATTTAAAAAAATAGAGTATATCACTTGATATATTCTATTTTTTAATATAAAATTATATAAATTGCATTAAAAATGCATTAAAAAGGACAATAAAAACGAAGAAAATATTGAAAATACTATATATTTTTATTGTTGTTTTCGACTACCCGCAGTTTACCTTTTGGAATATCTTGAAAGCCATTATTTTACTGGTGTTTTTTTATGTCCAGAAAATTTTTTAATGCAATTATTATTTTTAATGCAATTATTTTTTACATTTTAATGCAATTTTAATGCAATCTTTACAAGAACTAATGAAAAATAATGAGATTTAATAGAAAATAAAAAAATCTGTAAAAATAAAAAAGCCCTATTTTAAGCCTTTTTGAGAACTAATAAAAAATAATAAAATTTAATAAAAAATAATAAAAATAAAATTTATGGAGCGGGTAGAGGGAATCGAACCCTCGCTACCAGGTCGGAAGCATGGAATTCTACCACTAAATTATACCCGCAAGCTAATACTATTTTACCACACATAATAAAAATGTCAAGAAAATTATTGAAAATCAAAAGTCAATATGATAGAATATGGGAAGATAAAAACAATAGGAGGAGTATTATGAAAAACGATAGAGGAGTAACTTTAACCATAGTTATAATTACAGTATTGTTGCTAGTAATATTAGCAGGTTTAATCATTAATTATAGTAGAAAAACATATCAAGGTTCACAGGTTATAAAATTTCAAACATATATGAAAGTATTACAAAAAAAGGTTGATATAGCATTAGAATCAGGCGAGGACTATGAAACACTAGGCTCACCATTAACTAGTGAACAAAAAGCTAAATTGCAAGAAATAATATCAGCTGATTCAAATATAGCAACAAGAGATGTAGACGAAGTAAAATTAAGATACTTTTCAGGGGCAGATATAGAAAACTTTTTTGATATTACAGATGTTGGAGATGATATTGTTATCAATTTCGCAAACAGAGATATTATAAGCCTAAACGGAGTTGTGAAAAATAATACTACACACTATGTTGATTACACTATACACTAAAATGGAAGGAATAGATTATGGGAAAAATAGTTTTATTAGATGAATTAACAATAAATCAAATAGCAGCAGGAGAAGTTATAGAAAGACCAGCTTCAGTAGTTAAGGAACTAGTTGAAAACTCAATAGATGCAGGAGCAACAAGCATAAATATTGAGGTAAAAAATGGAGGAATAAAGCAAATAAGAATAATAGATAATGGATCAGGTATTGCAAAGGACGACTTAAGATTTGCTTTTGAAAGACATGCAACTAGTAAAATAAGAGCAGCAGAAGATTTAGCAAATGTCAAATCAATGGGGTTCAGAGGTGAAGCTTTAGCAAGTATTGCAGCAATATCTCATGTTGAATTAATTACTAAAACAGAAAATGAATTTACAGGAAACAAAATTGTACTAGAAGGTGGAGACATTTTAGAGCAAGAAGAAATTGGAGCACAAAAAGGAACAACAATCACAATAAGCAATTTATTTTACAATACACCAGTAAGATATAAGTTCTTAAAAAAAGATTATACAGAGCTAGGATATATTGAAGATACAGTTACAAGAATAGCTCTAGCAAATCCAGGTGTAGCAATTAGGTTACAAAATGAAAATAAAACAATATTAAAAACAACAGGAAATGGAGATTTAAAAACAGTAATATATAATTTATATGGAAAAGAAACGACAGATGGATTACTGGATATAGATTATGTATATGAAGATATAAAAGTAACAGGTGTAATTGGAAAACCAGAAATAGCAAGAAATAATAGAAGCTATCAAATGTTCTTTGTAAATAAAAGATTTATAAAAGACAAGACATTATCAGCAGGAGCAGAACAAGCTTTTAAAGGGCTTCTTCCAATCGGAAAATTTGGATTTATAATATTAAACTTAGAAATGGAACCAAATAAGATAGATGTTAATGTTCACCCAACCAAACTAGAAATTAGATTTCAAGAAGAACAAAAAGTTTTTAAAGCAGTATATCATGCAATAAGAGAGGGATTATTAAAAGGAGATTTAATAAAGAATACAGAACAAGAACAAAAAGCAGAAAAACCGGAAATAATTATAGCAAACAATGATGAAAAGAACATTTTAATAGAAAATAAGAATTTAGAACAAATAACACAAGTATTACCAACAGTCTCAGAGAAAAAAGAAGAAATAGCAAAAATAGATGAAACTCAAAGGTTCACACCAATAACTGAAAAAATTGAAAATGAAGAACCAGAAAAGAAAACAGGACTTTTTGGAATATTCAAAAAGAAAAATAATGAAATAGAAGAACAGGTTGAAAAAAATGCAATAGAGCAAATATTTGCATATAAAAATAATGAAACAAATTCTTATAAAGAACAAGCAACTAACTCACCATCAGCAGAAGTAGATTTCAACAAAATGTATAGCGAAACATTTGGAATAAAAAAAGAGGAAGACAAAGGAGAAGCGGAAAAGGTAACAAATTATTCATTTGCTGATACAAAACAAAATATGTCTTTATTTGAGGATAATGAAGATTACAGCAAAGTTCCAGCATATAAATATTGTGGCTCAGTATTTTCAACATACATAATAATCGAGATGGGCAGTGAAATGTACATAATAGATCAACATGCTGCACATGAAAGAGTAATGTATGAAGAAATAAAAAAGAATTATTATAAAAACGCAGAAAAAGATTCTCAAATAATGCTACTACCAGATATAATAACATTATCACATAAAGAAAAATCAATAGTTAGAGAAAACATAGACCTATTTAAAAAAGCGGGTTTTATGCTTGAAGAGTTTGGAGAGAATACTATAAGACTAATTGGAGTCCCTTCAATTTGTATGGAAATGGATACAAAAGAACTATTCTTAGAAATATTAGATACAATAGACACAGTTGCAATAACAGCAAAGCAAGAAAAAGAGGACAAATTCATTGCAACAATAGCATGCAAAGCAGCAGTAAAAGCAAATATGGCATTAACTAAAGAAGAAGTAGACAATTTATTGAAAAAATTACTAGTATTGCCAAATCCATTTACATGCCCACATGGTAGACCAACAGCAATAAAAATGGATAAAACAGATTTAGAAAAGAAATTTAATAGAAGAAAGTAAAATATTTTAAGGAGAATAAAATTGAAACCAGAGGTATATGTAATAGGAGGACCAACTGCATCAGGAAAATCGAAATTAGCAGTTGAACTTGCAAAAAAAATTAATGGAGAAATAATATCAGCAGATTCAATGCAAATATACAAAGAAATGAACATTGGAACTGCAAAAATAACAAAAGAAGAAATGCAAGGAATAAAACATTACCTTATAGATATTGTATCTCCTAATGAAAGATATAGTGTATCAAACTTTAAAAATGATGCAGAATTGGCGATAGAAGAAATATTAAAAAAAGGCAAAACTCCAATAATAGTAGGAGGTACAGGACTGTATATTGATAGCCTAATCTATGGAATAGAATTTCAAGATGAAGAAATAGATACAGAATATAGAGAAAAATTAAATAAAATAGCAGAAAATGAGGGACTAGAAAAACTATACAATAAAGCAAAAGAAATAGATCCAGAAGCTATGAAAAAAATAAGCATAAATGACAAAAAGAGAATTATAAGAGTTTTGGAAATATACCATAAAACAGGAAAAACAAAAACAAAACAAGAAATAGAATCAAGAAAAAAAGAGCTAAAATATAATTTTAAAGTATTTGCAATAGATATGGATAGAGAAAAATTGTATAGTAGGATAGAAAAAAGAGTAGATATGATGGTAGATGAAGGCCTAATAGGTGAAGTAAAAGGAATATTAGAAAAATATAATCAATTTCCAACAGCTATGCAAGGCTTGGGATATAAGGAAACTGTGGAATATCTACAAAATAAAATTTCAAAAGAAGAAATGATAGAAAAAATAAAAAAAGAAACAAGGCATTATGCAAAAAGACAGCTAACATGGTTTAGAAAAAATAAAACTACAATTTGGCTAGATGGAGAAAAAGAGCCAGAAGAAAATGTAAAATTAATATTAATGTAGTATAAGGAGGAAAACTTTAGAAGATGGCACAAATTAAAGAAAAACCAAAGCAAAGAGATGTAAATCTTAAAAAAATTAAAATAAATAAATTTAAACAATATGCAATGCAGGTTTTTTTGCTATCTTTAATAATATTTATCCTAATATTTTGTACATATCAAATAATAAGGTTAGCTATAAATCCTAGTGATTCATTTTTAGTAGAACAAGGAACTGTAGAACAAGGAGAAAGTCTTATAGGTTATGTAATTAGAGAAGAAAAAGTTATACAAAACACCGAAAATCAAAACAAGTTAGTACAAATAAAAAATGATGGCGAAAGAGTTTCAGTAGGAGAAGAAGTATTTAGATATGAAGCAACAAATGAACAAGAACTAAATCAAAAAATTAAAGATTTGAATATTCAAATACAAACAGCAATGGAAGGCCAAATAGAGCCACCTTCAAGTGATATTAAAGCACTAGAAAAGCAAATTGAAAATAAAATAAATGGAATACAAAATAAAAACAATTTACAAGAAATAAAAGAATATAAAGCAGATATTAATAGCTATGTCACAAAAAAAGCTAAAATATCAGGGCAGCTTAGTCCAGCAGGAACATATATTAATAATCTAATAAATGAAAGAATTAACCTTGAAACAGAGCTAAAAAACAGTTCGAAATATGAAAAAGCACCAATGGGAGGAATTGTATCATATAGAGTAGATGGGTTAGAAGAAACATTAACACCACAAAATTTTGATAATGTAAGTAGTAAAATGCTTGAAGACCTTAATTTAACAACAGGACAAATAGTAACAACTAGTGATAAAATGGGCAAAATAATAAATAATTTTGAATGTTATATTGCAGTTGAAACAAAAAATAATGATGTACAAATTGGAGATAAAGTAAAAATTAGATTGGCAACAAATCAAGTAATACCAGCGAAAGTTGAATACATAAAACAAGAGGAAAAAGATAAATTAATAATACTGAAAATAACACAAGGAGTTGAATACTTAACTAACTATAGAAAAATTTCATTAGAGTTAATATGGTGGGAGCAAACAGGCTTAAGAGTTCCAAACACAAGCATAATATATGAAAATGGATTAAGCTATGTAATTAGAACAAAATCACGGAGTTTTAAATAAAATACTTGTGAAAGTTGTAAAAGACAATGGCAAATATTCTATAATAACAAACTTCAAAACTGAAGAGCTAAAAGAAATGGGATATAATATACAAGAAATAAAAAACATGAGAAAAATAACCATTTATGATGAGATTTTAGCTAATCCAGATATTGAAAAAATTGGCAAAGATTTAAACTAAATACAAGGTAGTTCCTTTATTAAAAGGAATTACCTTTTGTTTTATTCTAGGATGTTTGAATTCCTTACGTACCATATTTAATAAAACTTGTCCTTTACGATAACCATGTATTATAACAACTTCCATTATATCATCAGGCAAAGTTTCAAATAACTTATCTAAATAATAGCGAGCCTCGTTAAGCTCCATATTATGCAAATCTATAGTAACTCGTTTATCCTCTGGAATTAATAAATCGTCTAACATAAACACCCTCCATTAACTAAAAGTATTATAGCATAAAGTGTGTAAAAATAAAAGTTCCCTGACTTTACTTTTTGGAAAATTAATGATAAAATGGCAATAGCTTGAATATTATTAAAATAGGAGATGAAAATGAAGGATATACATAGTAAATTAGTAGAAATAATTGATAAAAATAGAATTTTTCAAAATGAAATGATGAAAAAGCATACTTCCTTTAAAATAGGAGGCCCTGCGGATTTTTTCATTATAATAGAGAGTGTAGAAGAATTAAAAGCCGTTTTAAAATTTGCCAAAGAGCTTGATATTCCTGTAACGTGCATTGGCAATGGTTCAAATTTGCTTATTAAGGATAATGGAATTAGAGGCTTGACAATAAAGTTGGATTTTAAAGATTTAACAATAAATGAGGATGAAATTGAAGCTGGTGCAGGTGTACCAATACCAGTGTTAGCTAGAAAAGCTTATGAAAATGGTTTATCTGGTTTGGAGTTTGCAAGTGGAATTCCGGGAACTTTAGGTGGTGCAATAAAAATCAATGCAGGTGCTTATGGGGGTGAGTTTAAAGATGTAGTTGACTTTACTACATACTTGGATAATAATTTACAAGTACATACAGTGTCTAATGAGGATCAAAATTTTTCATATAGAAATAGCAGATTTAATAACACAGATGATATAATTATTTCTGCAAAAATGAAACTAAAGAAAGAAAATAAAGATATAATAAAAGCTAAAATGGATGAATTATCAGCAAAAAGAAAAGATAAACAGCCTATAAATTTTCCAAATGCAGGAAGCGTTTTTAAAAGAAAAAATGAATATATTGCAGCTGAAGTTATAGACAAATGCGGATTAAAGGGATATAATATTGGAGATGCTTATATTTCAGATTTACATGCTGGATTTATAGTAAACAAAGGAAATGCTACGGCACAAGATGTTATTCAGCTTATTGAATACATAAAAAATACTGTACATGAAAAATATAATATAAATTTAGAATTAGAAATAAAGGTAATAGGTGAATAAAAAATGAAAAGTTTTTTTGGATGGCTAAAAAATAGTACAAAAATTAAAAGATGGATAGTATTAATGATTTTAGGTATGTTACTTGCGTGTTATGGATTTTCACAAATAATAGCATCAAAAGATCCATTAGTATTAACAGATTTAATAAGAATAGTAGTAACATTTGTAGTCGGTATTACTGCATTTACAGTAGGTTTAGTATTCATACAAAAAAGAACATTAGAACTTGCTGTTTTACAAGATGCTAAAAATATACGAGAATTAGGAGACACAAAAGATAAGGGACCTAAAATAGTAGTAATAGGTGGAGGGGCTGGATTAAATAGAGTACTTAAAGGTTTAAAAAATTATACAAATAATTTAACAGCTATTGTTACAGTATCTAGTTATGGAAACCATACAAAAAGAAAACCAACAGATGATATAAGAAATAGTATAATTGCATTAGCAAAAGATAGTAATGAAATGGAAAAATTAATGAACTTACCTAATAGAGATAATACTTTTGGTGATACATATTTAGAAGCAATGGAAAAATTAAACAAGGATTTAGCAAAAGGAATTGAAAAGAGCAACAGTGTACTTGCTATGGTAGGCAAGGTGCTACCTGCAACTTTAGATGAAATGCGTATTTGCGTTGAACTTGAAGATGGAACCGTTATAGAAGAAAAAGAAAAAATTTCTGCAATAACAACAAATAAAGTTACAAAAATAAACAGAGTGTTTATTAAACCAACAAATTGTAGGACAACACCAGGAATTGTTGAAGCAATAAAAGATGCTGATGCAATAGTAATAGCACCAGGTTCATTGTATACAAGTGTAATTCCAAATTTATTAATAAAAAATGTTGCAAAAACAATTAGAGAAAGCAAAGCATATAAAATTTACGTTGCAAATATTATGACAGAAAGTGGACATACAGATGATTATGCATTATCAAATCATATACAAGCAATTATAGACCATACAGGAAATAAAATAATTGATTATTGTATCTGTGATAATGGAGATATTGTACCAGAAATATTAAGAAAATATAACAAAGCAGGAGCAAGCTTAGTAGAGATTGATAAGCAAAATATTAAGGGTGTGAACTTATTAAAAGCAGATGTATCATGCACAGAAGGCGAATTTATTAGACATAATCCAGATTTAATTGCAAAACAAATAATAGAAATAATTGTTAATGATTTAAAATTTAAAGATAAGAAAACAGATGAAAGATTTGTACTATTAAATGCAAAATTGAAAGAAGCAAAGAAAAAATACAAAATGAAAAGAAAACCAAAACATACAAAGGAAAAAGTGGTAAGAGGTAAAAGCAAATTTAGCAGTAAATATCAAGATAGAATAGAATCAATAAGAGAAAGCGAGCAAACAACAAACATAAATAAGAAAATATATGAAAAAGCAAAGAAAATGACTGACGAAGAAGAAAAAAACGAAAAGGAAAAATTTTTGAAAGAAATGAAGGCTAATAAAGGTAAAAAATATAGTAAATAACTATATCAAAATAGCAAAGGAAAAGCATTTTGAAGGAGGAAAAAACTAATGAAATTAGAAAAAGAACAATTAGAGCTAAAAGACGGAATAACTAAAGAATGGCTTATAACAAATGGAATAGGTGGATATGCTTCATCTACGGTTTTAGGTATTAATACAAGAAAATACCATGGCTTACTAGTAGCACCATTAACACCACCGGCCAGAAGATTTGTAATTCTATCTAAAATTGATGAAAGTATTGAAATTGAAGGGAAAAAATATAATCTATACTCAAATATATGTAAAAATTACATATCCGATGGTTATAAATATTTAGAAAGTTTTGAAAAAGAATATATGCCAGTTTTTACATATAAAGTTGGAAATGTAAAAATCTATAAGATTATATGTATGGAATATGGCAAAAACACAGTTTGTGTATTGTATAAAATAAAAAATGAAGGACCAAAAGCAAAATTTACAGTAACTCCAATAGTAAATTTTAGAGACTTCCATACAATGAGCACAAACCATGAGTTTAATATAAAACAAGAAATCAAAAATTTAAAAGTTAAATTAAATATTGATGAAAATTCAAACAACCCTGTGTATTTGTATATGTCAAAAGGCAAATACATACAACATTTTAATGATACCTTTTTCAATATGTATTACACAGAGGAAGAAAAAAGAGGTTTCTTCCCAGAAGAAAATCATGCAGTACCAGGAAGATATGAGATAGAGCTAGAAGAAAACTCTCGGTACAGAAGTTAGCTTTATATGCTCTTTAGAAGAAAACATAGAGGAAATAAATGCAAGAACAGTTATAAATAAAGAAATAATAAGAATAAATGAATTAATGTATAAAACAGACTTTATAGATGCAAAAGAGGACATTACAAAAGCCTCAAAAGAAAGACTAGAAGAATTGAAAAACTTAAAGGCATTTTGCATAGCAATAGATAATTTTGTTGCTTTTAGACCAAGTTTTGGTTACCATACAATAATTGCAGGTTATCCATGGTTTTTGGATTGGGGAAGAGACGCATTAATTGCATATGAAGGACTTTTATTAAAAACTAATAGATATAATATTGCAAAAGAAGTGCTATTAACTCTTACCAGAGATATAAAATTTGGCTTAGTACCAAATGGATATTCAGGTTATGATAATAGACCTTTATATAACAGTGTAGACAGTTCACTACTTCTATTTGAACAAGTACATAAATACTTAAAATATACAGGTGATTATGAATTTATAAAACAAAGTATTTATACAAAATTAAAATCTATAATAGATAACTATTCAAAAGGAATAGACATAGATAATAACAATATTTTCTTAGATGAAGACGGATTAATTTCATCTGGTACAGAATATACTCAAAACACCTGGATGGATGCAAAATATGAAGGACATTGCTTTACCCCTAGAAACGGTAAGGCCGTTGAAGTAAACAGCCTATGGTATAATAGCTTAAAAATAATGGAAGAATTATGCAAGAAATTTGGAGACAAGAAGGAAGCAAAAATTTATGAAAAAATGGCTGAAACATGCAAAAAATCATTTGAAGAGAAGTTTTTTAATCCAAAGAAAAAGTGCCTTTATGATGTTATAGGAGATGACAAAGTAAGACCAAATCAGTTGTTTAGTATAGCTCTAACTTATCCAGTATTAGAGCCAAATTCAGAAAATGCCAAAAATATGATGAGTGTTGTTGAAAAGAAATTATTAAACAAGTATGGATTAAAAACATTAGCAAAAGGTGAAAAAGGATATGTAGATACTTATGAGGGAGATTCCTTTAGAAGAGATTCAAGCTATCACCAAGGAATAACATGGCCATGGCTTTTAGGAATATATTATGATGGCTTAAAAAATATGCTAAAAGAAGAGAAAAACAAAAAGAACAAAGAAGAATTAAAACAAAAAATTCAAGACTTTAGAGAACAAACAAAAAATACATTCTTGAAAGAAATAAGCGAGAGAGGCTGCATAGGACAAATAAGTGAATTATATGATTCAAGAAAACCATATTTGCCTAAGGGTGCAGTAGCTCAGGCTTGGAGCGTAGCAGAAATATTTAGAATAATATACGAAAACTAAATAAGGAGAAAAACAATGAGAATACTAGGCATAGACCCAGGGTATGCAATAACTGGATACAGTATAATAGATTATGTTGGAAACAAGTTCAAATTAATAGATTCAGGTGCAGTAACAACAAATGCAGGAGTTTCATTTCCACTAAGGCTTACAAAAATATTTGATGATATTGGAATGATTATTGATGAGTACAAGCCAGATGCCATATCAGTGGAAGAGTTGTTCTTTAATAACAACCAAAAAACTGCTATAAATGTTGCACAAGCAAGAGGTATAATACTAACAGTGGGATGCAAGAAAAACATTCCAACTTATGAGTATACGCCACTTCAAATAAAACAAGCAGTAGCAGGATATGGAAGAGCAGATAAAATACAAGTACAAAAGATGGTAAAAACAATACTAAATGTAGAAAAGTTACCAAAGTTAGATGATACAACAGATAGCATGGCAGCTGCAATATGCCATGCACACTCAGCTAAATTTTCGCAAAAACTATAGTTAAATAAAGGAAAAAGAAAGTATGCAAATAGAGGAACTTGAAAGAAATTTAAAAACAGGTAAAACAGATAATATATACCTGTTATATGGCGAAGAGCAATATTTGATTGAACAATGTGTAAAAAAAATAAAGAAAAATTTTGGTGAGTTAGTTAATGGAATAAATTATATTCAAATAGATGATAAAAATGTAGAAAAACTAATACAAGATATTGAAACACCGGCATTTGGTTATCCTAACAAATTGATTATAGTAAAAAATTCTGGACTATTTAAGAAGGAAACTCGAGGGAAAAAGAAGGAAGAAAAAACAATTAAGAAAACTCAAAAAAGTCTAACATTACAAGAGAAAATTGCAATATATCTAAAGGAAAATGCAGATACGATAAAGGAATCAAATGTAATTGTGTTTGTAGAGCAGGAAGTTGCGGCAAATGAATTACAAAAAACATTGCAGAGCATAGGAACTGTTTGTGATGCTGAGAAATTAAAGCCAGCTCAAATATCAAAAAGAGTTAAAGCAATATGTAATGCGTATAAAGTAAATATTGATGATGAAACAGTGAATTATTTTATTGAAACTTGTGGAACAAGTATGTTAAACCTAATAAATGAAATTAGAAAACTAATTGAGTATGCGGGGGAAAATGGAACAATATCAACAGAAGCAATAGACAAACTATCAATAAAAGAGCTGGACTCTGTAATATTTGATTTAACAGATAATTTAGGCCAAAAAAGAATAAAAGAAGCTTTGCAAATATTAAAAGAGTTACTTTATAATAAGGAGCCAATACAGAAAATTTTAATAACATTATATAATCATTTGAAGAAGATTTATTTAACAATATTGGCGGATGAATATAGGGTAAATGTGGCAGAGGCTTTAAGTTTAAAGCCAAATCAAATGTTTTTGATTACAAAATACAAAAGGCAGGCAAGTTATTTTAAAAAGAATGAATTGAGAAATATATTGCAAGAGTTAATAGATTTAGATTATAGAAGTAAGCAGGGAAAAATTGATGTAAATATAGGTTTAGAAGCAATATTATGTATGATTTAAGGTGAGGGAAATAGAGGAAGAGAGGTTAAATATTACAATTATATTACAAATTGCAAAAATGGTTGCAATTTGTAATTTTTTATTATAAAATAAATTAAAGTAAAATATGGTATATATTTGTGAAAGTATATACTGGGAAACAAAGGAGAGAGTTCATGGAACAAACAATGGTTAAAACCTTTGATACTGTAGAGAGAGAGAGAGAGAGAGAGAGAGCTATAATCTAAAAAATAAACCAAGCATAAATTTTTATGCTTTATTAAAGTTGTACGCAAGAGATGGATAGGTCTGTCTCTTTTTTGCATGCAAAAAATTAATTTTAAGTGTATTTATATATTTTTTCTCAAATGGAAAGTCAAGGCACGAGGGTCTTAGCCGCAGAAGAAACGGGTATTCCCTTAAGGTGCCAGAAGCCTCATTGACTTTTCATTTTCGAAATAAATATATAAAAACAAGCACAAAGTAGCCAAACGCAGGAGCTTTTGTATTTAGAAAAAAATCGAAGACCCCCGAAAAACATCGTAGGCGTATCAAACGTGGGTTCGATTTTAAATAAATACAAAACTCCGACGAGATTTGGCGGACTAGAAAGAAAAAATAAAAGAAGGAGAGAGTTGAAAATGAGAAGAGACAAAGGTATAACGTTAGTAGCGTTAATAATAACAATAGTAGTAATGCTAATACTAGTGGCAGTAAGTGTGAATGTAATAGTAAATAGTGACTTAATAGGCCACGCAGAGAAAATAGGGGATGCATATAAAAATGCAATAGCAGAGGAAGAAAGATATAATCCAAGCATAGGAAATGGAAAAACATTAGAAGATTATATGAAAGACGCAAAAATAGTAGAAGAAATACATAATTGGGTAAGAACAGGAGATAACTTAACATGTAAATGTAACCAATGTACAGAAAATGGAGCAAAACCAGAAGGAAGAACAGTAACAATAGGGCAACAATTAAATTACACAAAAACAGGAACAGGAAGTTCTAAAATATCAGGAGATATGAGTGGAGTAAAGCAAGGAATTGCAGATGGAAACTTAACAGCAGCAGATTTTGGAACAGATGGAGAACAAACAATAAATAAAGATGCAGAAACAAAATGGGTAGTATTAGGAGCAAAAGATGTAAACGAAAGCGGAACAAATGAAACATTATTATTAACAACACTAAAACCAACAACAAAAAAGATAGTGCTATATGGAGCAGCAGCATACAACAATGGACCAACAGAAATAAATAGAATGTGTAGAGAATTATACGGAAAAGATGCAAGAGGCATGACGATAGAGGATGTAAATAATTGCTTAGGCTACACAAATCCAAAAGGAATATATTATGATAAAAGCGGAAAAATACAAACAGCAAATAATATAACAACAAAACTAATTAACTTACCAGAAGAAATATGGAACGCAATAAAAGATAATCATCAAACACCAGATGGAAGAGACACAGAGGCAGCACTAGGAGAATATCTATTAGATGGATATTTTTATAGTATTTCGTCAACAGAAGTAACAGACGCAAGAAAAAATTTAATTCTAGCATCAAATACAACATATTGGCTGGCTTCTCGTGGTGTCAGTGCGTATGCTAATCGCGGTTATGCTATCTTTGGCCCAGGGGCTGTGCGTGGAGGCATTGCGTACTCTTGCGGCGGCGCCTTCCGCTCTGATGGCTATGTGCGCGACAATGAGCTTGGGCTTCGTGCTGTAGTTTCTCTAACATCTCAAATCCCAGAAGTTGGAGAAATAATCTAAGAATAAAGTAAAAAAATCTTACCATGCCCAGTGTAGTGTGACTGTGTAGGTTACACTACACTATCAATACAACGCAAAATAATCTACAGCCCATTCTGTAAAAATTATTGCTAAATATGGATAAATATGTTATAATATGAAATGAAGTAGCAAAGGAAAAAGAGAGGGTGCCCTAAATGTTATTAATGGGAATAATATATATATTAATAATTGTAATATTTATATTAATGATGTTTGCTTATGTACAGATAAAAATAGCAGGTATGAATGTAAAGGATTTTTACAGTTTTATAGAAGCAAACCAAATGTTGGATAAGTTATATAAGTTTTCAAAAAAGTATGAAAAATTAAGTAGTCAAGATCAAATAATCTTCTTAGCAGAGGCAGAAAAGGTGTTTAGTGCTTTTGATAAGGTGCCAGATGCTTTGTGGGAAGAGGAGTATCAAAAGTATATGGATGTATTGGATAGATACAAAAATATTAAAATTGTTAGATGGGAACAAAGCTAAAAATTAGTAAGCAAAAGCGTTTACTAATTTTTTTTTATGTGATAAAATGTATGTGAAAGTGAAGGTGAAAGCCAGATGGCTTGGACTAAGGAACAGGAAAAGGCAATATACCAAAAAGGTAATAATATATTAGTTGCAGCAGCTGCTGGTAGTGGAAAAACGGCAGTATTGGTTGAGAGAATAATAAATAAAATTACAAATGAAAATATAGATGTAGATAAACTCTTGGTTGTAACTTTTACCAATGCAGCAGCTACTGAAATGAGAGAACGTATATTGGACGCTATATATAGTAAGTTAGAAAAAAATCCAAATGATTTAAGACTACAAAGGCAAATTGTTTTACTTAATAAATCTCATATATCAACAATTCATGCTTTTTGTTTGGAGGTTATAAAAAATAATTTCTATAAAACAAATATATCTCCAAACTTTAGGTTAGCAAATACTCCAGAAATTGAATTGTTGAGAATGGAAGTTTTAGAAGATGTATTTAATGATTTATATGAAGAGAATAATGAGGATTTTAAAAAGCTAATTGATACATATTGTGGCTATAGAGATGATGATAATTTAAAAGATATAATAATGAAAATATATAAATTTATACAAAGTATGCCATACCCTGAAGAGTGGCTAAAAACTCAAGTTGAAAAGTTTAATTTAACTACTGATCAAGACTTTTCTAATACATTATGGGGGAAAATAATAATTGAAGAGGCAAAAAAACAAGTAACAAACTATATTTGTTCCTTGAAGAGTATAAGTAATGAACTAAAACAAGATGAAGAGCTTGAAAAATGGTATATATGTATTGCTGAGGATATAGATAAACTAGAAAAAATCTTTCAATTTGATAAATGGGATGATATATATGAATACCTTAATCAATTATCTTTTGATACTTGGCCAACTAAAAGAAATTTTGTTTCAGAAGTAAAAGATAAAGCTAAAATTATAAGAGATAAGGCAAAAGAAAGCATTTTAACAGGTCCAAGTTCAATAAAAAACAAAATATTTATATATAAATCTCATCAGGCAAATTTAGATATTTATGCAATGTACCAAATACTAAAAGAAATACAAGAGATTATTATAAAATTTTCAAATGAATATAGGAAAAGTAAATTAGAAAAAAATATTATAGACTTTAATGATATTGAGCATTTAGCTCTTCAAATATTAGTAGAAAAAAACGAAGAGGGAGAATATATACCAACAGATGTTGCAAAAAGCTACCAAAAAATGTTTGAAGAAATTGCCATTGATGAGTACCAAGATAGTAACTCTATACAGGAAGAAATTTTAAAACAGGTTTCAAGAGGAAACAACATTTTTATGGTTGGAGATGTTAAGCAAAGTATATATAAATTTAGACAAGCAAAGCCAGAAATGTTTTTGGAAAAATATAACACATACGAAGAAAATAAAATTCAGCTATTTGCCAACTTTAGAAGTAGAAAAAATATATTGGACTTAACAAATACAATTTTTGAGAATATTATGAGCAAAGATTTTGGAAGTATTGAATATAATAAAAACGAATTTTTAAATGTTGGTGTTCCATATTTAGAAACAGATAAAAAGATTTTTGAAAAAGCAGAATTACATATAATAGATGGAAACGAAGTGAGAAATAATGAAGAAGAGGAACAAGACCAGCAAGAGGAAGTGCTTGAAAAAACTGAAATAGAAGCAAAACTTGTTGCAAAAAGAATTAAAGAACTTATGCAAGGAGACTACTTTGTGTTTGACAAAAAGAAAGGGTATAGAAAATTACAATTTAAAGATATTGTAATATTACTTAGAAAAACTTCAAAAACTGCACCAATATATGAAAAAGAATTAACAGATATAGGCTATCCTGTTTTTAGTGATATAGGAACAAATTATTTTGAAACAATAGAAATACAAACAATAATGAGCCTGCTAAAAATAATTAGTAATCCAGATAATGATATTGCACTTGTAACAGTATTAAGGAGCCCAATAGGTAAGTTTACAGATAATGACTTAATAGAAATAAGAATGGAAAACCAAAATTTATCATTTTACAATGCAATGCTTACAAGCAATGTGCATAAAGAAAAAATTAATAACTTTTTAGAAATGATAGAAGATTTTAGAACAAAAGAAGAATATTTAAAACTTGATGAACTAATTTGGTACATTTATAACAAAACAGGCTACTATAACTATGTAAGTCTCATGACAAATGGTGAAATTAAAACAGCTAATTTAAAAATGCTATTTGAAAAAGCAAAAGATTATGAAAAGGGAAGTTTTAAAGGATTATATAACTTTATAAACTTTATAGATAAAGTAACCAAAAACAATAATGATATGGGAGCTCCAAAGTTATTAGGAGAAAATGAAGATGTAATAAGAATAATGAGTATACATAAAAGTAAAGGACTAGAGTTCCCAGTAGTATTTTTATGTGGAACAGGAAATTGGTTTAACTTAACAGATTTAAACAACAGCATATTAATACATTCAGAGTTAGGATTAGGACCTAAATACATAAATTATGAAAGAAGAATTGCATATAATACTTT
Source organism: uncultured Clostridium sp. (assembly GCA_900553365.1). GTDB lineage: Bacteria > Bacillota > Clostridia > TANB77 > CAG-508 > UMGS1781. The sequence goes on along the minus strand of USDL01000002.1, from coordinate 26,248 downwards.
AGCCAAAGAGGCAATAAAGTGTGAAGCAAGAAAAGAAATGAAAGAAGAGGAAATGAGGCTTTTGTATGTAGCACTAACAAGAGCAAGAGAAAAGCTAATTATTACAGGTATAGATAGAAATTTAGAAAAGTCTATTCAAGACAAAAAAAGAATTTTGGATACAAATAATGGAAAACCAACAGATGCAATGCTCCAAGGGGCGAAAGCTCTAATAGATTGGCTTGAAATTGTAAATTTATCATCAGACAAAATGAAAGACCTAATAGATGTATATGAATACAAGAAAAATGATAATTTTGAAATTGAAAAAGTTAAAACAAATGATGAAAAAATAGAAATAGAAAAACGAAAAATAAATCCAAAAATAAATGAAATACTAACCTGGAAATATCCAAACATACAAGATACAGTAATAGAAGGGAAAAGCTCAGTAAGTAAACTTTCAAAGAAAGAAGAAACAGAGTTAAATGCTCAAATGAAAAAGCCAAAATTTCTAAGCGAAGAATTGAGTTTAAGCAAAGCAGAAATAGGAACAACAGTACACTTGATAATGCAAAAACTAGATTTTAATGAACAATACACAATGGAAAAAATAGAAGAACTATTGGAAGAATTAAAACAAAAAGAAATAATCACAGAAAAACAAAAACAAGCAATTCCAAAACAAAATATATTAAAGTTTACTCAAAGTGATTTGTTTTGCGAAATATCTAAGGCTAGTAAAGTATATAAAGAACAACCATTTTATATCAACATACCAGTAAAAGAAATATACAACAATTCTTCAAAAGAAAATGTACTCGTACAAGGAATAATTGACTTATACTTCGAAACAAAAGAAAATCAGATTATATTAGTGGACTACAAAACAGATTTTGTGCCAGAAAATGATGAAAATTACCTAAAAGAAAAATATAAAGACCAACTACAACTATACAAAAAAGCACTAGAACAAGCTTTAAATAAACCAGTAAGCAAAACATATATTTATTCAACATATTTAGGAAAAAAATTAGGAATATTTGAATAAAAACAAGAAAATAGTTGTATACAAACTCTAATTCTTATGATAAAATATATCGTAAGAATTGGAGTTTTATTTATGGTAGCAGAAATTATAGTAAATAGATTAGCAAAGGATTTGAATAGAATATTTGATTATCTTGTTCCAAGTGATATGGAAAATGCCATAAAAATTGGGGCAAGAGTTTTTGTGCCATTTGGACCTAAAAATTCCCAAATTGAGGGGTTTGTTATTGGCTTTAAAAAGTCATCAGAATTTGCAAATAAGGAAATTACAAAAATTGAAGATTTTCCTTTAACAGAGGAAAATGTTGAGCTTGCTCGTATTATGGCTAGAAGATATTTTTGCAATATTTCAGAATGTATAAAGTTAATGCTTCCACCAGGTGAAAAAACAACAAATTTGGAAAATAGAATAAAAGATAAAGTTGCTAATTTTGTATACTTAAAAAAGGATGAAGACGAAATTGAATTAGATATTGAAATAGGCAAACTTAAAAATGCAAAACATATTAAGATTTTGCGTTTCCTAGAGGAAAATGATGGAACATATAAAGCAGATTTAGAAATGCTTATGGAGGTTTCAAGCTCTGTTTTAAAAACACTTGAGAAAAATGGGTACATTGAAATAATTGAACAAAAAATTGAGAGAAATCCATTTAAAGATAGAGAAATAAAAAGGGATAAACCTCTGCCATTAACAGAAGAACAACAGCAGGCTTTTGATAAAATAGATAAAAGCGGCTTTAATGAGTTTTTACTTTATGGTGTTACAGGCTCAGGAAAAACAGAAGTATATTTGCAACTTATCCAAAGTACCATTAACAAAGGCAAAAAAGCAATAGTACTTGTACCAGAAATTTCACTTACACCACAGATGGTAGATAGATTTTCTGCAAGATTTGGGGACTGTATATGTGTTATACATAGCAAATTATCTACAGGAGAAAGAAACGACCAATGGAAAAACATTAAAGAGCGGAAAATGTAAAATAGTAATAGGTGCAAGGTCTGCAATATTTGCACCAATAGATAATTTGGGAATAATAATAATTGATGAAGAACATGATACATCATATAAATCGGACATGGCACCTAGATTTAACGCAAAGGATATTGCAAAATATTTGGCAAAAAAATATGATATTCCAGTTGTTTTAGGAAGTGCAACACCAGATATTTCAACATATTATAAATCTAAAAATATTATAAGGCTTACTCGAAGAGCAAATAACTCAAACTTGCCAGAAGTAGAAGTGGTAGATTTAAGAAAAGAACTTGCAAATGGAAATCGCTCAATAATAAGTGAAAAGTTAAAAGAAGACATAGAAAAAAATTTAAGTAATAAAAAACAAACAATACTTTTTCTAAATAGAAGAGGTTTTTCAACATTTGTAATGTGCAGAGACTGTGGCTATACTGTAAAATGCAAAAGATGTGATATTAGTTTAACATACCACATAAAAGAGGATAAGCTAAAATGCCATTATTGTGGATATGAAATGAACAATATTAAAATATGCCCAAAATGCAAGAGCAAAAACATCAAGCACTTTGGAAGCGGCACACAGAAATTAGAAGAGCTTATAAACAAAATGTATCCTAATGCAACTACAATTAGAATGGATATAGATACAGTTAGCAAGAAAAATTCACATGAACAAATTTTAAATAAATTCAAAAACGAAAATATTGACATTTTAATTGGAACACAAATGGTAGTAAAAGGTCACCACTTTCCAAATGTAACATTAGTAGGAGTTATTGCAGCAGACAGTAGTTTGAATACAGGAGATTTTAGAGCAAATGAAAGAACATTTGACTTATTAGTGCAAGTAGCTCGGTAGAGCAGGAAGAGAAAAACTACCAGGTAAAGTAATAATACAAACATATTCACCAGAAAACTTTTGCATTGAATGTAGCAAAGAACAAGACTATGACAAGTTTTATGAAACAGAAATTGAATTAAGAAAAGAATTGAAATATCCGCCATTTTGCGATATAATATTATTTGGTATAAATTCTACTGATAAAGATGAGATAAAAAAAGCATCAGAAAAGTTATATAGAATACTAAAAAAATATGGACAAGAACAATTACAAATAATGCCACCATTACCAGCACCAATAGATAGAATAAAGTATAGGTATAGGTGGAGAATTATTGCAAAATGTAAATTAAATAATAAAATAATAGGTATTATAAATGAGTCATTAGAGGAATACTATAAGCAGAAGTTCAAAAAAACAAGAGTTATTGTAGATGTTAATCCTAATAATATGACTTAAATTAAAGAAGGGAGAATGGAATAATGGCAATTAGAACAATTAGAACAGAAGGAGACGAGATTTTAAAGAAAAAATCAAAAAAAGTCGAAGTAATTGATGAAAAAATAATAGAATTAATAAACGATATGATAGAAACATTGCATAAATATGAAGGAGTTGGGTTGGCTGCTGTTCAAGTTGGAATATTAAAACAAATTGTTGTAATACAAGAAGCGGAAGACAAACCAATACATGTAATAATTAATCCTGAAATAATATCACAAAGTGGAACACAAATAGTTGAAGAAGGATGCCTAAGTTTTCCAAATAAATTTGCAAAAATAGAAAGACCAGAAAATATTAAAATTAGAGCAATTAATGAAAAAGGCAAAAAAATAGAAATTTCAGGCAAAGGACTTTTAGCACAAGCAATAAGCCATGAAATAGACCACTTAAATGGAGAAGTATTTATAGATAAAATAATACCAGGAACACTAGAAATAATTAAACCAGAGAAGTAAGGAGATAAAAAATGTTAAACATAATTTTTATGGGAACTCCAGATTTTGCAAAAGAATCCTTGGAGGCAATATATAATGCAGGACACAACATAATTGCAGTTATAACAAATCCAGATAGACCAAAGGGAAGAGGAATGAAGATGATTGCATCCCCAGTAAAAGAATTTGCAGTAGAAAAAAATATTCCTGTTCTTCAACCAGAAAAAATAAGGGAAATAAAAGACACATTGGTACAATTAAATCCAGATTTATTCTGTGTTGTGGCTTATGGAAAAATCTTACCAAAAGATATATTAGACATTCCAAAAAAAGGTTCAATAAATGTACATGGTTCTCTTCTTCCTAAATATAGGGGAGCAGCACCAATACAATGGTCTGTTTTAAATGGAGATAAGAAAACAGGAATAACAACAATGTATATGGATGAAGGAATGGATACAGGAGACATGATTTTGCAAGAAGAAGTTGAAATAGGTGAAAATGAAACAACAGGAGAATTGTGGGAAAGATTATCTAAAATTGGAGCAAATCTTCTAGTAGAAACACTTAAAAAAATAGAAAATGGAACAGCTCCAAGAAAAAAACAACCTTCAGATTTCACAATGGCACCAATGTTAAATAAAGAAATGGCAAGAATAGACTGGGAAAATAAAACAGCAAAAGAAATTAAAAATCTAGTAAGAGGATTAAACCCAATAATGGGAGCATATACAACATACAAAGGTAAAAAAATTAAAATATGGAGAGCCGGATGTATAGAATTAAACGACTTTATAGAAGACCACCCAGAATTTAGTGAGTATGTTTCAAACTTAGAAAACATGGCAGAAGGAGCCGTAATATACTCAGACATAAAAAATGGACTATTTGTAAAAGCTAAAGAAGGAATACTTATATTGCAAGAAGTTCAAGCTGAAAATGCAAAGAAAATGTTAGTGCAAGATTTTCTAAGAGGAAATTTAATTCAAACAGGAGAAATTTTTGAATAAAAATAGGTAAAAAGTATGGAAGAAATTTGTGAAAAAATAGTAAGAAATTTAGAAAAACAAAATAGAACAATATCATTTATGGAATCATGTACAGGTGGTTTTTTAGCAAATAGCATAACAAACATATCTGGAGCTTCAAATGTATTAAAAGTAAGCTTGGTAACCTACTCAACTGTATATAAAGAAAAGTTTGGTGTTGACAAAAATATTATAGAAAATTATACTGTATATAGTATGGAAACTGCAAAGGAAATGGCAAAGAATGTAGCAAAATTTGCAGATAGCAACATTGGAGTGGGAATAACGGGAGAACTTGGAAATACAATTAATAAAGAACCAAAGGTATATTATTCAATTTATTTTAAAGACAAAAATGAGTATACTGACAGAATAGTATCACCCACAGGTAAAGAAAGATGTCAAATGAAAAAAGAAGTTGCAGAAAATGTTTTATTAGATATTCTAAAACTTTTATAAAAGCTTTTTCATGAAAGGAAAACAAATATGAATTATATAAATGAAAAATTGGAAGAATTTAATAATTGGCTTAAAAATAAAAAAGTTGCTATAATCGGCTTAGGAGTAAGCAATGGACCACTTATAGAATATATGCAAGAAAAACAAGGCATTGTTACAGTATTTGATAAAAGAAATGAAGAAAAAATAGATAATGATATTTTAAAAAAAATTGAAAAATACAAAATAGAAAAACATTTTGGCGAGAATTACTTGTCAAACTTAAAAGAATTTGATATAATCTTTAAATCACCATCATGTAGACCAGATTTACCAGAAATAGAAGCAGAAGTAAAAAGAGGAGCACGTCTTACATCAGAGATAGAATTAGTTTTAGAATTAGCACCTTGCAAAATAATTGCAGTAACTGGAAGTGATGGAAAAACAACTACAACATCATTAATATATGAAATTCTAAAAAGCAAATATAAGTGTTATTTAGGAGGAAATATAGGAAATCCGTTGTTTACACAAATTAAGGAGATGAGACCTGAAGATATTGTAGTATTAGAATTAAGTAGTTTTCAGTTAATGACAATGAAAAAAAGTCCAAATGTTGCAGTTATAACAAATGTAACACCAAATCATTTAGATATACATAAATCTTATGAAGAATATATAAATGCGAAAGCAAACATATTCAAAAATCAAGATGAAAACGATAAACTTGTATTAAATTATGATAATGATATAACAAGAAATTTTGCAAAAACAGCAAAATCAAGGATTACATTTTTTAGCAGTAAAGAAAAATTGGATAATGGAGTAATTTTTGATAATGGAATTGTTAAAATAGCAGAAGATGGACTTAGAAGACACATACTAAAACTAAAAGATACAAAATTAAGAGGAATACATAATGCTGAAAATATATGTGCAGCAATAGCAGCAACAAATGAGCTTGTAGATATTGAAACTCAAACAAAAGCCATATTAGGATTTGAAGGAGTAAAACACAGATTAGAATTTGTAAGACAAATAAATGGAAACAAGTGGTATAATGATTCAATAGCATCAAGCCCAACAAGAACAATAGCAGGTTTAAACTCTTTTGAAGAAGACATTGTATTAATAGCAGGAGGATATGATAAACATTTAGACTATGAACCGATTGCTGAACCAATACTAAAAAAAGTAAAAACACTAATTTTAATTGGGCAAACATCAACAAAGATATTTAATGCAGTTAAGCAAAAGGAAGAAGAGCAAAATGTTAAAATAGATATATATAAAGCAAATACCTTAGAAGACGCAGTACAAAAAGCCAAAGAATATGCAAAGCCAAATCAAGTAATACTATTTTCACCAGCAAGTGCAAGTTTTGATATGTTTAAAAATTTTGAGGAAAGAGGAAATAAATTTAAAGAATTAGTAAAAAATTTGTAAAGGAGGAATGAACATGGTAATTGATTCAAAAGGAAAAATGTTTGAAGAGAGAAGAAAAAAAGACAGAAGATCAGGAGAAGATAGAAGAAAAGAAAACGAAAAAGTAATTGAGAATAAAAGAAAAGAAGACAGAAGAAAAAATGATAGAAGAGATCCAAAAAATTCTTACAAAGTATAACAGGGCTTAAAAATAGCCCTAAACATCCCGATGTGGCGGAACTGGCAGACGCACACGACTCAAAATCGTGCGGGAAACCATGTGGGTTCGAGTCCCACCGTCGGGACCATAATAAAAAGTCAAAGTTTTGCTTTGACTTTTTTAGAGAAACACAAAAGTGGGACTCGAAAAGGAACGTGCCAAGTTTAGGCTGGTTAAGGCCAGCCTAAACGCAGGTAAAAATAGTCCGGTGGACTATTTTTGTGACGCGAGGGCGAGTGGTCCCACCGTCGGGACCAGAATAAAAAAATGCAATTTTTTTGAAAAAATTAAAAAAATTTTCAAAAAACTATTGCATTTTTATTTTTTATAGTATACAATGGTAGCGAAGTGGGGAAAAGTGGTAGAAAGTGGTAACCGAAAAAAGAGGTGAAAAGTTTTGTTAATAGGTGAATATGCACACTCAATCGATACAAAAGGTAGATTAATAATGCCAGCAAAGTTAAAAGACGACATAGGAGAGAATTTTGTAATTACCAAAGGTTTAGATGGATGTTTGTTTGTGTATTCAAAAAAAGAATGGCAAAACTTTGAAGAAAAATTAAGAACTTTTCCACTTACCAACAAAGATGCTAGAGCTTTAATGAGATTTTTCTTAGCAGGAGCAATGGAATGTGAGATAGATAAGCAAGGAAGATTTCTAATAGCAAGCAATTTAAGAGAGTTTGCAGGGCTTGAAAAAGAAGTAGTCATAATAGGTGTTCTAAATAAAATAGAAATTTGGAGCAAAGAAAAATGGCTAGAATATAGTGAAAAAGAAAATAATGAAGCAGATGACATTGCAGAAAAAATGGCAAACTTAGATTTAGGTATATAACTTGCAAAAGTTTATATAGAAAACTAAAGATAAAGTATTAATAAACAAAAGAACTATTTAAAACTAAAGAGTAAAAAAACAAAAGATTGAAAATAAACAAAGAAAAACAAAAGATATTATTAAAAAACGAAAAAAACGATAGCACATATTAAACAACCAACAAAAACAAAAGATAAAAATTTTAACAATACAAAAGAAAAGAAGAAACAAAAGAAAAAAATATTTTTAAGGAAATGATACAAATGAGTAAAAAACATCTACAAAAGCCAAACCGTTACAAACTAAAGATTTTAATTAGCATACAATAGGCAGCAGTTGGTATAAGCATTTGCCAACTGCTAAAGTGTTGTTAAAAAACAATGAATTAGAGGTTGAAGATAAATGAAAGAATTTGAGCATATTCCTGTATTACTGAATGAATGTATTGAAGGATTAAACATAAGAAAAAATGGAATATATGTAGATGGTACTTTAGGAGGAGCAGGGCATAGTAAAAAGATAGCAACAGCTTTAGAAAATACTGGAACTCTTATAGGAATAGACAGAGATGAAGAAGCAATAAAAAAAGCAAAAGATACACTAAAACAATTTACTAATGTTATATATGTTCAAGATAATCATGATAATATTAAGGAAATAATAGAAAAACTTAATATAGATAAAGTTGATGGAATTTTATTAGATTTAGGAGTTTCATCATATCAAATAGATGAAGAAACAAGAGGATTTAGCTACATTAAGAATAGTCCACTAGACATGAGAATGGATAGAACTCAAGAATTAACAGCAGAAAAGGTAGTAAATGAATATCCGGAAGAAAAACTTGCAGATATAATTTACAAATACGGAGAAGAAAAATTTTCAAGGGTAATAGCAAGAAAAATTTGCGAATATAGAAAAACAAAACGAATAGAAACAACAGCAGAACTAGTGGAAATAATAGAAAAATGTGTTCCAAAACAAGCTCAGGTAGGACATCCAGCAAAAAGAACATTTCAAGCAATTAGAATAGAAGTAAACAATGAAATAGAACCATTATACAACACAGTAATTAATGCAATAGATACATTAAAAGCAGGTGGAAGATTATGTGTAATAGCATTTCATTCTTTAGAAGACAGAGCAGTTAAAGAAGCTTACCAAGATAGCATAGGAAAATGTACATGCCCACCAGATTTACCATACTGTGTATGTGGAAACAAGCCAAAAGGAAAAATAATTACTAAAAAACCAATTTTACCTACACAAGAGGAAATGGAAAATAATTCAAGAAGCAGAAGTGCAAAATTAAGAATATTTGAAAAATTTTAAAAGGAGGTGCAAATAATGGCTAGAGGTTATAGCAGATATGAATATGAAACAAGTCCAAGAAAACTAGAGCCTTATTATGCATCTAAGAAAAAAGAAACAGACAATAAAAAGCAAAAAGATAAAAAAGCAAAAGCTACGAAAAAACAACAAGAAGAAGCAAAATTAAAAGCAAAAATTATGATGTTTTTATCTATCACATTTGCAATTCTTTTTGCAATAACATATAGAAACGCTCAAATTGATGAAAACTTTGAAAAAGTACAGTCTTTAAAATCAGAACTTGCAACAGTAGAAAAGGAAAATGCACAACTAGAAGTATCAATAGAAAGTAGCTTAAACCTTACAAACTTAGAACAGCAAGCAAGAAGTATATTAGGAATGCAAAAGCTAACAAACAAGCAAACAGAGTATGTTTCACTTCCAAAAACTGACTATATTGAAGCAGCAACAGAACAAGTAGTTATTGAAGAAAACAACGGAATACTAAAAACAATAGGAAATTACTTAACCAAGCTTTTTAAATAGTTATAAAACACACCATTTTGAATAAAATCAAAAGAGGTGTTTTTTTATGTGGTTTTCGGATGTTGGAAGAAAAAGAAGATTAAGAAATATGCTCTTTGTTATACTCATTGTTCAAATTGCATTAATTACAAGAATAGGTTTTATACAAATAGTTCAAGGCTCAGAGCTTCAAGCAATGGCATATAGCCAGCAAACATTAAATAGAGCCATTAATCCAAAACGTGGTAGAATACTCGATAGAAGTGGAAATATAGAATTAGCTGTAAGTGCAAGCACAGAAACAGTTTCAATTAATCCAACTAATATATCAAAAGATAACAAAGAAAAAGTTGCAAGAGCTATGGCTGATATTTTTGAGCTAGATTATGAGAAAATTTTAAAAAAAGCAAATAAAAGAACATCAATAGAAATAATAGTAAAAAAAGTTGATAAAGAAAAAACAGATAAATTAAGAATTTGGCTGAATGAAAATAACATAAGTGCAGGTGTTAACATAGATGAAGATACTAAAAGATATTACCCATATAGTACGCTAGCTTCAAATATTATAGGATTTACAGGTAGTGATAATCAAGGATTGGAAGGATTAGAGAGCTACTACGATGATACATTAAGAGGATCACAAGGAAAAATTTTAAAACTTACGGATGCAACTGGAACAGATATGGGAATAGAGGGAGAAGATTACATTGCAGCAGAAAACGGTGATGACATTGTACTTACAATAGATATGACAATTCAATCAATAGCAGAAAAATATTTAAAACAAGCATGTATAGATAATGTTTGTACAGATGGTGGAAATGTTATAATAATGAACCCTAAAAATGGAGATATTCTAGCAATGGCAACATATCCAAATTACGACTTAAACTCTCCATATCAAATAAATAATGAGGAATTAAAAGCTGTTTGGGATACTTTAAGCGGAGGAGAAAGAAGCAATTATTTACTTCAAATGTGGAGAAATAAAGCAATATCAGATACTTATGAACCTGGTTCAACATTCAAATTAGTTACATCTTCAGCTGCTTTGCAAGAGGGAATTACTGATACAGATAAAGCAGGAGAATTTAATTGTTCAGGTTCAATAACAATAGCAGGAGCAAGAATAAAATGCTGGAGATATTATAGACCACACGGAAGCCAAAGCTTAAGACAGGCGTTAATGAATTCTTGCAACCCAGTATTTATAGGCATTGGGCAAAAACTTGGAATTCATACATATTATAATTATTTGGAAAAATTTGGACTTCTATCAAGAACTGGAATAGACATACCTGGAGAAGCAAACAGCATTTTCCTAAAAGAAGAAAAAGTAGGACCAGTAGAACTTGCAACAATTAGCTTTGGGCAGAGATTTGAAATAACTCCAATACAGATGGCAAAAATTGTAGGAACGATTGCAAATGGTGGAACAGCAGTGCATCCAAGACTTGTAAAGTCTATAATAGATTCTAAAACTGGAGAAAAAAAGGATATAACAATAGAAGAAGGAGAGCAAGTTATATCAAAAGAAAATGCAGAAAAAGTATTAAGCATGATGCAATCAGTTGTAGATGAAGGAACAGGAAAAAATGCTCGAGTTGAAGGATATAATGTAGGAGGAAAAACGGGAACTTCAGAAGATGGGGTAAATACAGGAAAACGTATTGCTTCATTTGTAGGAGTAGCAGATATAACAAACCCTGAGGTAGTAATTGTTGTTATATTATACAACCCAACAGGAGAGGGCGGACATCAAGGAGGTGGTGTTGCAGCACCAGTTGCAGGAGAAATTTTAGGAGAAGTTTTACCATATCTTGAAATTACCAAAAAAACGGAAGAAGTGGACGAAAAAATTAGCATGCCTAATGTAACAGGATTAACATTTAAAGAGGCAAAAAATATTTTGAAAGAATCAGAAATTGAAACAGATTCTCAGCTTGAAGATGAAAGCACTATTACAGAGCAATTACCAAAAGCAGGTATTGAAATAACAACAGGAACTAAAGTAAAACTTTATAGCAATTAGAGAAGTTGCAATATTGTATTTAGGCGTGATATAATTATATATGTCGTAAGACTTTAGGCCAATCAAAAAAATTAAGTGAAAGGGGTTTATTTAAAATGGCTAGCAATTCTTTCTTCTTTGAAGATGGCAAAAACTTGTACGGAGAGAGATTTGGCAGTGCACTTGAGTATGAACTTGAAAAAGACACTGCTACAGGCATACCCGAATTGCGGATAAAACCGCATCTGCTTCAACCGGAAAGCATTTATTTCCCTATGCAAAGCAAGTTTGACCTTGTGTGCGAATGTGCGGCAAAAATTGCTGTTACTTTCGGTGATTTTTACCTTGTAATATATGGCAAAAAGCTACTCATTTTGGGAAGTGATTCAAAATCCATAATTGCAAGCAAAATTAAAGAAACACAAATGTCATTTATCCAAATTGATGATAATTTGAATAAGAGAGTTCAAAGAGAAATAATAAGAGGCATCAAAAACTTCTTACCAACACTTGACATCTTTTGACAGGCAATAGCTTACGAATGTAAGCTATAAAGTAGGTGGGCTATAGCCCGCCTTTTTTATTAAAAAAACAAACAAAATATTAGGAAAATATTGTAAAATAAGCAAATTTGTGATATTCTATATAGTATGTAAAAATGGAGAGTGAAATATATGAAAGACCAAATTTTAAAAATTGAAGAAAATGCAAAACTAGAAATTGAAAAAGCTGAAACTTTGCAAGCTTTAAATGAGGCAAGAGTTAAATTTTTGGGCAAAAAAGGTGAGCTAACAGCCGTTTTAAGAGGCATGGGAGCATTATCTGCAGAAGAAAGGCCTATTATTGGAAGCTTTGTAAATGAAACTAGAGATGTTATTGAAAATCTTATTGAAGAAAAAGAAAATAAACTTAAACAAAAAGCATTAAATGAAAAACTTAGCAAAGAAAAAATAGATATAACAATGCCAAGTAAAAAAACTGAAATTGGTTCAATTCACCCAATTACAGGTGTTATAGATGATATTAAAGAAATCTTTCTAGGTTTAGGATATGAAATTGCAAGTGGACCAGATATTGAAAAAACTTACTATGTTTTTGACAAGTTAAATACACCAATAGACCACCCAGCAAGGGATTTACAAGATACTTTTTATATAAATGAAAATATTGTATTAAGGTCACAAACTTCATCAGTTCAAATTAGAGTAATGGAAAATCAAAAACCACCAATCAAAATAATCTGTCCAGGTGCAGTATATAGGTCAGATAGTGTTGACCCAACACACTCACCAGTGTTCCACCAAATAGAAGGACTAGTTGTTGATAAAGGAATAACAATGTCAGACTTAAAAGGAACACTTGAAACATTTGCTAAAAGATGTTTAGGAGAAAATACTGAAATTAGATTTAGACCACACCATTTCCCATATACAGAACCAAGTGCAGAAGTAGATGTATCATGCTTCGTATGTAAAGGAAAAGGATGCAGAGTATGTAAAAATGAAGGTTGGATAGAACTTTTAGGATGTGGAATGGTTCATCCAGTAGTTTTACAAAACTGTGGAATAGATCCAAATGTATATTCAGGTTTCGCTTTTGGATTTGGAGCAGAAAGAATAGCAATGGCAAAATACGGAATAGATGATATGAGATTATTATATGAAAACGATGTTCGTTTCTTAAGACAATTTTAATATAAATAAAAATTGAAGGAGAAAATTATGAAAACTAGTGTAGAATGGTTAAGAGAATATGCTGATGTAAATGTAGATGTAAAAACATTAGCAGATAGATTAACAATGACAGGTTCAAAAGTTGAAACAATTGAACAAAAAGGAGATAATATAAAAAATGTTGTTGTAGGTAAAATATTAGAAATAACAAAACACCCAGATGCTGATAAATTAATAGTTACAAAAGTTGATGTAGGAACAGAAACTGTGCAAATTGTAACAGGAGCAAACAATGTAAAAGTTGGAGACATAGTTCCAATTGCAAAAGATGGCTCAGAACTTCCAGGAGATGTTAAAATTAAAACTGGAAAATTAAGAGGTGTAGAATCTTGCGGAATGATGTGTGCTGTAACAGAGCTAGGTCTTGACTTAGCCGATTATCCAGGACAAATTGAACATGGAATAATGATTTTACCAAAAGACTATGAAAAATTCTTAGGAAAAGATATAGTAGAAGTTTTAAATCTAAAAGAAGATATTTTGGATTTTGAAATAACATCAAACAGACCAGACTGTTTTTCAATAGAAGGTTTAGGCCGTGAAACAGCAATTGCATTAAATGAAAATTTTAGAAATCCACATAAGGACTTAAATAAAGAAGTAAAAACAGTTGATTCAATTAATGGTCTAAAGATTGATATTAAAGCAAAGGATTTATGCTATAGATACATAGCAAGAGTTCTAAAAGATGTTAAGATAGAACCATCACCAGAATGGATGAGAAGAAGATTAAATGCTTGTGGAGTAAGAGCAATAAACAACATAGTAGATATAACAAACTATGTAATGTTAGAACTAGGACAACCAATGCATGCATTCGACATCGAAAATGTTGCTGGAAAACATATAATTGTAAGAAGAGCAAAAGAAAATGAAAAAATTACAACATTAGATGAAATAGAAAGAACTTTAAATACAGATAACCTAGTAATAGCAGACGAAGAAAAACCAGTTGCAGTAGCAGGTGTAATGGGAGGAGCAAATTCTGGAATTACAGACGAAACAAAAATAGTAGTGTTTGAAGCTGCAACATTTAATAGAGGAAGTGTTCGTTTAACTGCTAAAAAACTAGGATTAAGAACAGAAAGCTCAAGCCGTTTCGAAAAAGGATTATCTCCAGAAATAGCAATCCGTGCAATAAATAGAGCAGTAGAGCTTGCAGAACAGATTGGAGCAGGAAAAGCAGTTGAGGAAAAAATTGATATATATCCAGAAAAAGAAGCACAAAAAGTTATTCCATTTGAACCAGAAAAGGTAAATAAATTACTGGGAATGAATATATCTAGTGAAGAAATGGTAGATATATTAACAAAATTAGGAATAAATGTTAAAGGCGACAAATTAGAGATACCATTCTTTAGAGTAGACTTAAACCTAACAGCAGATATTGCAGAAGAAATTATTAGAATACATGGATATAACACATTAAACAGTACTTTAATAAATGCAGAAAGCACAGTAGGAGCAAAAACAAAGGTACAAAAACTACAAGACAGAGTAAAAGATTTACTTGTAGAAAAAGGCTTCTCAGAAATGTATGCATTCAGCTTTATAGGACATAAAGATTTTGAAAAATGTAAATTAGATAGCCAAAAAGCTATTAAAATAACAAATCCATTAGGAGAAGAATTCTCACTTATGAGAACATCTATGATGCCAACAGTAATGCAATCTATATCAACAAACTACAATAAGAAAAACAAAGATGTAGCATTATTTGAAATTGGAAAAACATATACAGATGAAAACGGAAATATTGCAAAAGGCGAAGTTGCAACAGAAACAGAGCAAATTGCATTTGCACTATATGGAAAAAATGCAGATTTTTATGTAGTTAAAGGAATAATTGAAAATATACTTCAAATATCAAATATTGCAAAATATCAACTTATAAGAGAAACAGAAGTAAACTTACACCCAGGAAGAAGTGCAAAAATATTAATTGGAAAAGATAGAATTGCAAGCTTTGGAGAAGTTCATCCAGAAGTACTTGAAAACTATGGAATAGGAGAAAAAGTATATTATGCAGTAATAGACATAGAAAAATTTGCAAAATACGGAAAAAATAACAAAAAATACACACCAATACCAAAATATCCAGCAGTAGAAAGAGATATAGCATTAGTAGTAGATGAAGATGTTGAAGTTGGTCAAATCGAAAGTGTAATTTCTAAAAAAGCAAAGAACATTCTAGAAAGAGCAGAGCTTTTTGATGTGTATAGAAGCGATAAACTAGGTGAAAATAAAAAGAGCGTAGCGTATGAGTTAATTTTCAGAGCACAAGATAGAACCTTAACAGATGACGAAATTAAAAACACAATGGAAGCAATTACTAAGGAATTACAAACAATTTTAGGAGCAGAATTAAGAACATAAAAATATATTAAAAATTTTCCAAAAAATAGTTGTAAAATCAAGCATAAATTGATATACTTGTATAGATGAGAAGTATATCAATTTTTTAATTGAAGGAGGTACAAAAGTGGAAGAAGAAAAAAACTTAAGCACAGAAAATAATACAGAAATTGTCGCAGAAAATGATGAAAGCATAAAAATAGCAAATGATGTTGTAGCTTCAATCGCAGGAGTTGCAGTTTCAGAAGTACCAGGAGTTTATGGCATGGCAGGAGGCATTACAGAAATTTTTGGTAAAAAAGGCTTAACAAAAGGAATTAAAGTTGAAGTAGGAGATAAGGAAACAAAAATAGATGTAAACATTATAGCTGAATATGGAGTAAGAATTCCAGATGTAGCTTTTGAAATTCAAAACAGAGTAAAAAAAGCAGTAGAAGCAATGACAGGACTAAATGTATCAAGCGTAAATATTCATATACAAGGAATTAATATAGCAGAAAAAAGAAAAGCTGATGAGGAAAATACAACAAATGAATAATATTATAGAGGTTGGGAATACCCAACCTACTAAATAAAAAAGAAAGGATAAGGTAATATATGAAAATTTTAGATAAAATAGGATTAGTATTATTTTCAAGTTTAATTTTATTAGGAGGACTAGCTGTATTATTTACAATATCAGGATGGCTAGAATTAGGCATAGTGCTAGATGCAATAGAGTTTATTATAACAGGAGAAGTAGCAGCAAGAGTAACATTTGTAATAACAGTTTTATTAATATTATTAGCAATAAAATGTATCTTTTTAAATTCAGACTCAAAAAGTACAAGCAATTTAAAAGATGGAGTACTATTAGAAAATGATAATGGAAAACTACTAGTAACAAAGGATACAATAGAAAGCTTAGCAAATGCAGTAGTAAAGAACTATGAAACAGCACAAAATGCAGTAACAAAAGTAGAATTAGATAACGAAAGCAATGTAAGTATTTTTATAACATTATTTGTATATCCAGATGCAGTAATAAAAGACTTAACAGTAAGCTTACAAAAGGATATAAAAGAAACAATAAAAAAATCTTTAGACTTAGAAGTAAAAGACGTAAATGTTAGAATTAAAAATATTACACCTAAAAAAGAAATTAAAGAATAATATATATAGGAACAGTATTTATCTGTCCTTATGATAAGGAGAATAGCTATGGAACAATTCAAAAATTTTCTTATTAAATATAGGGGTGCTATAATTGGTGGAATTGTAGCAATAATTGCACTAATATTAAAAATCTATAAAATCCTATTAGGAGGATTAGTTATAGTTGCTGGAATTTTCTTAGGAAATTATATTCAGCAAAATAAAGAAATTGTAAAAGAAAAAATAAAGAACATAATAGAAAGATGGTAAAAAAATGAATATATCAAAAATGAGAGAATATGCTTTTATGCTTTTGTATGAATTAGAAATTCAAAAAGAATTTAGTGAAGAAAATATAGAAATATTTTTAGAAAACAATGAAATAGTAGATAAGGATGCAAAAAAATATATAAGAAAAATAGTAAAAGGCGTAAAAGAAAATGAAGAAGAGCTAGAAAAGAAAATAGCAGAAAAATTAAAACCAAAATGGAAATTAGAAAGAATTTCCAAAATAAATATAGCATTACTAAAATTATCTATTTATGAAATGTTATATGCAAATGTACCATATAAAATAGCAATAAATGAAATAATAGAGCTAGCTAAAACATATGGTGAGGACAATTCATCTTCATTTATAAATGGTGTTTTAGCAAATGTGGTTAAGGAGAACTTATGAGACCAGTAGCAATAACTGTAAGTGAATTAAATAAGTATATAAAAGACAAAGTAGATACAGATGAGTTTTTAAACTATGTATATGTGAAAGGAGAAATTTCAAATTTTAAACATCACTATACAGGTCACTTATATTTTACCTTAAAAGATGAAAAATCTTTGATAAAATGTGTTATGTTTAAATCATCAACATCTACTTTAAATTTTGCACCAAAAGATGGAATGAAGGTTTTAGTTTTTGGAACAGTTGCAGTATATGAAGCAGGGCGGAGTATATCAAATATATTGCAAAGCAATTCAAGAAGATGGCGTAGGAGAATTATATAAAAAATATGAAGAATTAAAATCAAAACTTGAAAAAGAAGGACTATTTGACGAGTCACACAAAAAGAAAATTCCAATTTTTCCAAAAACAATAGGAGTTATTACATCACGGAACTGGTGCAGTAATAAGAGATATAATAAATGTATCAACAAGAAGAAATCCAAATGTAAATATAAAACTTCTTCCAGTGCCAGTACAGGGGAAAGGTGCAGAGGATAAAATTGCAGAGGCAATAAGGATAATGAATGAAAACAAGGTTGCTGATGTACTAATTTTAGCAAGAGGTGGAGGTTCAATAGAGGACTTATGGCCATTTAATGAGGAAATTGTTGCAAGAGCTATTTATGAATCTCAAATACCAATAATTTCAGCTGTAGGGCATGAAACAGATTTTACAATAGCAGACTTTGTAGCAGATTTAAGAGCCCCAACACCCTCAGCAGCAGCAGAACTTGCACAAGCTGATATATATGAGGTAACAATGAAATTAAATACATATCAAGATAGACTAAGACAAGCTTTAAAGCGAAAAGTTGAAATAATGCGTTTAAGATATGAAAAAATAATGGCTTCACGTGTGTTTACAGATTCAACTAAAAGCATAAAGGAAAAGTATTTATATATAGATAGTAAAACAAAAGAATTTGAGGATGCAATACAGAAAAAATTTAAAGAATGTCAAAACAGGGTGATTAATAGTATTACAAAATTGGATGCTTTAAGTCCATTAAAAACTCTTACAAGAGGATATAGTGTAGTAGAATTTACGGGAAAAGCTGTAAAAAGTATTAATGAAGTTAAAAAGGATGACAATATATCTATAAGATTACAAGATGGCTACTTAGGAGCAAAAATAACAGATGTAATAAAAAATTAAGGAGGTAATATTAATGAAAAAAACATTAATTATAATAATTGCAGTAATGTTGGTTGTTTTAATAGGAATAATAGTTGGAAAAAGCATAAATGAGGCTAATAACTCTATTCAAACTGACTCTGGGAAAATTGAGAATAACATAAATAAAGTTTCAAACAAGGATGTGGATAAAAAAACAGAAAATAAAGCAGAAAACACAAGTAGCAATGAGGCAAATAACACCATAGATAATACAGAAAAAGAAGAGGAGCCAGCCGTAAAAACAGATTTAGATAAAGCTATTGATTTAGTAAAAAAAGACTGGGGAGATGATGATACAGTATATTTTGCACAAGATGGAAAAACAGATAATGGAGAGTTTATTATTTGTGTAAGAGATAATGCAACAACAGGGGCAAGAGCGTGGTACTCAGTAAATGTAGAGGCAGGAACAGCTGAAAAGTGGGAATAGGAAGGAGAAAATTATGAGTTTTGAAGAAAATGTGGAACAATTAGAGAAAATCGTTCAAGAATTAGAAAAAGGCGATTTGAATTTAGATGAATCTATAAAAAAATTTGAAGAGGGAATGAATTTGTCTAAAAAATGCAATGAAATATTGGAAGAGGCTGAGAAAAAAATAACGGTTTTAATAAAGAAAGATGATGGATTGCAGGAGGAAAATTTGATTTAAAACGACTAAGATAACAAAACTATGGAAAAAACATAGCCACGTAGGTAACAGCACTCCCAAGCCGGCTTTTGTGGTATTGTCAAGTGTGTAAATGTCAATATTTTTGTGTATAAAAACCACCTTTTGAGCAAATAATATCAAAAGGTGGTAAATTTTATGTTAAAAAGAAAAATTATTCCAGTGATTTTATTAATAATTTCAATTATTTCATTTATTTTTTATAATATTTATTTTAGAACTGATTTGAATAATGTTGAAGCTTTGTCTAAGTATGGTTCTAGAGGGGATGAGGTTAAGCAAATTCAAACAAAGTTAAAAAGATGGGGCTATTATTATGGTAGTGTAGATGGTATTTATGGTTCGCAGACTGTGTCTGCTGTTAAGTGGTTTCAATCTAAGAATGGTTTAACTGTTGATGGAATTGCTGGGCCTAAAACTTTAGCTGCTATGGGAATAACTGGAACATCAAATAGTATGGGTGGTACAGCTTCAAATTCGGATCTTAATTTGTTGGCTCATTTAGTATATGCGGAGGCTAGAGGGGAGCCTTATTCTGGCCAGGTGGCAGTTGCTGCTGTTGTTTTAAATAGAGTGAAGAGTAATTCTTTTCCAAATACAGTGGCTGGTGTAATATATGAAAGAGGTGCGTTTTCTGTAGTTGCAGATGGGCAAATTAATCTACAACCAAATCAAACTGCTATTTCTGCGGCTAGAGATGCATTAAATGGTTGGGATCCAACTTATGGGGCAATATATTATTTTAACCCTAATACTGCTACAAATGGGTGGATTTGGTCAAGACCTGTAACTGTTGTAATAGGAAATCATAGATTTTGTAAATAATGTGTTGAAATTTTTAGGGTTTTGTAATATAATTGTAACAAATTTGTAACAAAATAGTTGAAAGGAAGATAAGGATGTTTGGATTTGGTCAAGATATAGGTATAGATTTAGGAACTGCAACGGTAATTGAATATGTAAAAGGTAAGGGAATAGTGCTAAGAGAGCCTTCAGTTGTTGCTGTTAATAATCAAACAGGAGATGTATTAGCAGTTGGGGCTGAAGCTAGGAGAATGCTTGGTAGAACGCCAGGAAACATAGTTGCAACAAGACCTTTAAAAGACGGGGTAATTTCAAATTATACAGTTACAGAAAAAATGTTAAAACACTTTATATCAAAGGCTACTGGCAAGTCTATATTTTCACCAAGAATTATGATTTGTATTCCTTCACAGGTAACAGAGGTTGAGAAAAAGGCTGTAATAGATGCAGCAACACAAGCTCGGGGCAAGAAGAGTTTATTTAATAGAAGAACCAATAGCAGCAGCGATTGGAGCAGGAATTGATATATCAAAACCTTCTGGAAATATGGTAGTAGATATTGGAGGAGGAACAGCTGATATAGCAGTAATTTCGCTTGGTGGTTCAGTAGTAAGCACATCAATTAAAGTTGCTGGAGATAAATTTGACGAGGCAATAGTAAAATATATAAAAAAGAAACATAACATGATGATAGGAGAAAGAACAGCCGAGGATTTAAAGGTTAATATTGGGTGTGTTTATCCAAAGGTTCAAGATGTTAAAATGGAAGTAAAAGGTAGAGATTTAATGACAGGACTTCCCAAAATGGCAACTATTTATTCAAGTGAAATGCTAGAAGCTTTGGCAGAACCAGCAATGGCAATAGTTGAAGCTGTACATTCAGTATTAGAAAAAACACCTCCAGAATTAGCTGCTGATATAAGTGATAGGGGAATATATATGACAGGTGGAGGATGCCTAATTGATGGATTAGATAAATTGCTACAAGAAGAAACCGGAATAAATGTAAATGTAGCAGAAGACGCTGTATCTTGTGTTGCATTAGGAACAGGAAAAGCATTAGATAACTTAGATATGTTAGATGGAAAGGCAAGAAAATAAAATAAAAGGCTAAGAAAAATCTTAGCCCTAATTTTTTATTTTATATTTTTACTGTTTTCATAGTATTTTTTTAATTTTTCATAAACTAAATGATTTATTGTCCCAGCAGGGTATTTTCCGTCTTTGTTTTGCTTTCCAGCAGGAACTCCTGTTAGTATTTCAATTCCTTCATCAATAGTAGATACAGCATAAATATGAAATTTTTTCTCTTTTACGTTTTCAATAATTTCATCTGTTAAATGCAAGTTTCTTACATTTTGAATAGGTATTATTACACCTTGTTTGCCTGTTAAACCACGTTTTTTACAGATATTATAGAAACCTTCAATTTTCTCATTAACACCACCAATAGGTTGAATAAATCCTTTTTGGTTTACAGAACCAGTAACTGCAATAGATTGAGTTATAGGTACATTTGAAAGGCTTGAAAGTATTGCATAACATTCTGTACTTGAGGCACTATCACCATCAACACCATTGTATAATTGCTCAAAACACAAGCTAGCTGTAAGTGATAAAGGAAAATCCTGTGCAAATTTTTCACCTAAATATCCTCTTAGAATAAGAACACCTTTTGAATGTGTTGGACCAGACATATCAGTTTCTCTTTCTACATTTATAACTCCAGTTTTTCCCATAAATGTGTTTGCTGTTATTTTTGCAGGCTTTCCAAAGGTATAGTCTCCAATAGTCATAACAGTTAAACCATTTATTTCGCCTACTTTGTAGCCATCAGTATCTATAAGCAATGAGTTTTCTTCAATTAATTCAGCATACTTTTGATCATATTTTTTTACTCTTTCAATTCTCTTTTTTAAAGCTTTATCAACATAATCAGCAGTTACAATTTTCTTTTTAGAAAGTCTTGCCCATGTTGATGATTCTGAAACAATTTCACCAATTTCATTAAAATGTGTTGAAAGTTTTTCTTTATCATCAGATAATCTAGAAGCATATTCTACAACCTTTGCCATAGCTGATTTATCTAAAGGCAAGCATTTTTCCTTTTCGCAGTAACTATGAACAAATTTGGCTAATCTTAAAATATTATCATTGTTTCTAGGAGCTGATTCTTCAAATTCTACTTTAATTTTAAATAGTTTCTTGAAATCTGGGTCTAATGATAATAGCGTATGGTAAATGTTTGCGTCACCTAAAAGTAAAACCTTAACATTTAATGGTATAGGTTCAGGCTTTAGTGAAATCATAACTAAACTAGAACGTTGTTCCATATTATTTTCAATATTAGCTTCTTTTATTAATAAAGACTTTTTTAAAGTATCATAGCAAAGCTGGTTTGTAAGTAAATCTTGAGCTTGTAAAATTAAGTATCCACCATTTGCTTTATGAAGAATTCCTGATTTTAGCATTGTGTAATCAGTTCTAAGCATACCATATTGATTTTCGTATTCTAATTTACCAAATAAATTTTGGTAAGAATAGTTAGAATCCATAATAACAGGGCTACCTTCAGTATTACTATTATCAACAAATAGGTTAACTTTGTAATTTAGCCAAGGTTTAACAACCTCAGGCTTTGGAGACTGTGGAGTAGGCTGAGTGCATGTTTCTTCAATAATAAAGTTAGAGATATTTTTAAGAATATCTTTTTTAATATTATCTAAGAATGTTATAATTTTTTGGTTTTTCTTATATGCAGCTCTAATTGGATTAATATAAGAATTTATAGTCAATAGAGCAATATTAGATTGCCATTCTTCAACCTTTTTTTCAGATTCTTTTTCAATTAATTTTAGCTGGCCAATAACTTGCATAATTTGCTCTTGAACTATGCTAGATTTTTCTTCATATCCAGCTTTTATACTGTCATCTAGCTTTTCGAATTCTGCTTCATCAAGAGCTTTTCCTTTATACACAGGTAGCATATATATGCCATTTGGTGCAGCTTTTACTTGAAAGTTATTTTTTAGGGTTTCTTTATTTAAGTTTTCTAATAACTTTGTACGTTTTTCTTCATACTTTTGTTTAATTAAACTTTTTTCTTTTTCAAAATCATCATTGTTAAAAGTTCTTTTTAAATATTTTCTAATATCTTCAACAAATGCTCCCATTGTTGAAGCAAAATTTTTACCTTCACCTGCTGGAAGAGATACTGCAATAGGTTCATTTGGGTTATCAAAGTTATAAATATAGCACCAATCATCAGGTGTTTTTTGTTTTGAAGCAATTTCTGAAACATACTGTTTTGTATACATTGTTTTACCAACACCTGAAGGACCTTCAATATAAAGGTTATAGCCTTTAGCATTAATACTAAGCCCAAATTGCAAAGCAGCAATTCCTCTTTCTTGACCATAAACCAACCCATTTGTTTCTAATTCATCGGTTGTTTCAAAATTAAAAATATTTGGATTACACAAATTTTTTAAATCTTTATAAGTTAATTCATTATTTTTCATTAGTATTCCTTCTTTCTCAAAATATTTATTTTATTATTTATTATAGTAAAGTGTCATAATATAGGCATCTTGTGTGCCACCATAATACTTTTTACGAACTCCTAAATTTTCAAATCCATATTTCAAATATAGCTTTTGAGCAATTTCATTTTGAGTATTTACCTCTAAAGTAAGAGATTCTTTTGCTTTACCAAGTTCAATAAGAACTTTAAGCAAAGCATTTCCAATACCTTTGTGCCTATAAGACTTACGCACAACAATATTTGTAATATGTGCGTCATCTACTGAAAACCATATTCCAGCAAAACCAACAACTAAGCCATTTTCTTTTGCAACAATATATTTAGAATTAAGATTTTTAAGTTCAGATTTTAGATTTTCCGGCTTCCAAAAGTCATCAAATTCAGTTATAAATACTGGTTCGATCTGGTAAAAATCTTCTAAAGTCATATTTGAAATTTCCATTACTTTTTCCTCATTCTTTCCGCTTGAGAAGGTCTTAAATACATAACAGATAAATTATCAGCATCTGTAGATTGACCGTTTAAAAACTTTTTATATCCGGCTAAACCAATATTCTTACTATAAATATTATTGTCAAAATTATCAAAATTATTTAAAAGGCAAGAACCGTCTCCAACGTAAGCTATGTTATTATATTGTTTTAAAACATTCGTCAAATTATTAATATCATCAGCATAATAGTCTGAAACTAAATTGTAATTTTTATCAAAAATTGCCATGTATACTTGGTTATTTCGAGCATCAAGTATTGAGCAGATATAATCAAACCCTGCAACATTATAAGCTAATCCTTCTAGTGAAGAAACACCTACAACAGGTATGTTGTAAACAACTGCCAAAGCCTTAACAGTTGAAACACCAATTCTAATGCCAGTAAAAGAACCGTGGGCCAATATCGCAAGCAATTAAGTCAATATCAGTAAGCGAAAAGCCTGTAACTTCAAATAGTTCTTGAATAAGAGGCATAAGCTTTTCAGAGTGTGTTTTTTCATTAATAATATTAAGCTCTTTAATTAATTTATCATCCTCAAGTAAAGCCACAGAACATGAATTACTTGATGTTGAAATTGCTAAAATCTTCATTAAAATCTCCTTTAAATTCTATTGTAATATATCTTTTTTCTAAATCATTAGTATCCTTAGAAATATTTATTTTAATATATCTAGATAAAATAGGCTCAATAAGTTCGCCCCATTCAATCAAGCAAATACCTTTATCAAAATATTCAGGACCACCAATGGCGTAAAATTCATCTAAATCCTCTAATCTGTAAACATCAAAATGATAGATGTTAGTATCATCTTTTGAATATTCATTAACAATGGTAAAAGTAGGACTTGAAATCTCATCTTCTAAGCCAAAATAGCTTAAAAACCCTTCAGTAAACTTAGTCTTACCACTACCCAAATCACCTGATAAAACAACAATATCTTTTTTATTTAATTTTGAGGCTAAATTAAAACCAATAGCCTTTGTTTCATTTTCGTTATTTGATATAAATTTAAGCATAATTCACCACATACATATTGTATATTAAAGAAGAAAATTTGTAAAGGAAAAATGGAAAAATTTAGAAGTTTTTTTTAGAACGCAAATATTACAATTAAAGTGAATTTTCTAAAGAGTCTATTATTTTAGATATTATTGTTTTATTATCCATTTTGGAATGTATAACTGTTAAGATATAAATGTTAGAATTAATAATGATATAGATAATCTTGTGACTTTTAAAAACTATTTGACGAATATGTAAATCATTAGAAAATAAATGTAATTGTTTGCCTAAATAAGGCATTTGATTTAAGATTTCGATATAGTTTATTAACTTGAGAAAGTATTTCTTGATAGTATTTTGAGAACCGAATCGAGCAGTATTTATAAACTCCATTACATCTTCTTTAGCTGGTTTGGTCCAGATTAACATTTTAAAATCAACTCTCTCATTTCATCATTTGTGAAAACATCGCCATTTTCGATGGCTTTTAAACCTTCATGAACTTTACAGTAAATCAAAAAATTATTCAAAGTACTTCTGCTAGATAAATAGCTTTTTGAATTTGTTATAGGTTTTATTAGTTTCTGTTTTTCTTCCAAAGGGCATCACTTCCTTATAAAAATATTTAAGAAATAACAGCATTTATAAATACTACATATTAATAGTATAACAAATAACAACCCGAATATCAACCAATTAGTAAAAAAATATTAATTTGGCTTTTAGCGTACATAAAGTATTTACAAATACCAATTTTTAGTATATAATATTTAAGAAAAATTAGAAGGAGTGGACGCTTATGGAAGAAGTATTAGACGAAAATCATTTAATAGCAATTAGAAAAGAAAAATTAAAGGAATTGCAAACACAAGGGAAAGACCCTTTTCAAGTAACAAAATATAATAGAACACATTTAAGTCAAGAAATAAAAGACAATTATGAAGAATTAGAAGGAAAAGATGTTTCTATAGCAGGAAGAATAATGGCAAAGAGAATAATGGGAAAAGCATCTTTTTGCACTATTCAAGATGCAAGAGGAAAAATTC
>USDL01000001.1 GCA_900553365.1 uncultured Clostridium sp. | reverse complement strand
TGCAATGCCGGTGATGAACCTAATGATTTTACCTGTACGCTCAATTAGGTCGGCATTAATAGACAACTTGTTAAGAAACCCGTATATGTAAAATATAACTCTCATATTGAGAAAAATAACTAATAGAATTGCCACTTAAAATTATTCTAAAAAGCCCATTTCCTAAGCTATAAGTCATATCTATATTGCCCTCTTTATAAGATAACATCTTAGAATTATTTAAAGTAGCCATTAATCCTGTAAGCAAATTGCCTCCGTCTAAATACATTTGGTAAACATAACTTTCTTTAGAACCAATTCCAACATAAGGATAAAATGTTTTAGTAGAGATAAAAATAAAATCATAAACCTACCCTGTTATAAAATTTTCATCATAAAAAGTGATATAATTGGTATCTTGCCGTTTTTGCTCTGTTTTAATATAATTTCTAAATAGATAATTAGTGCTAATTAAAACACTCAATCAACTTGGCAAATTTAAGCAACATGTTTTTTTGAGAATTGTTTTGAGAGCCTAAACTAAAAAAATTAGATTTTCAAAAGACCTCTCAAATACATTCACTTTATTTAAGTAAAGCTGTTGCGTTAGCATCGAAAAATGCAACAAAAAAGATGCAAGTTGCGTGAAATTCTCAATTAAATGCAACTTTGAGAAAAATGTGATTTGTTGCACGAAATAGCATCAAAAAATGTGCAAGGTTTCTTGCATGATGAAATTAGATGTTGTTGTGAAATAAATATGATAAATATTTGCTACTTGTGAAAGGAAGGAGAATAATTATGGGAAAAACAAAAATTTCATTGTTTGAAAGATTTAAGCGAGCCATGGAGAAAACTCCGACCATGAAAAAGTGGGGAATTATCTCTTGGGTTGCTACTATAAGCTTGACTGTGCTGTTCGTTATGTATATATTTTTCGGTCCAGTCGGCGCTGATACCACCTCTTTTGCTACTGTCGTGGGTTTATCTTGGGGTGAGGTTGCTGTATATAATGCGTGCTATTGTTTTAAAGAGCGTGCAGAAAATAGAATGAAGATAAGTTTGGCATTTATAAATCAATTGGCAGATAAATATGGTATAGAAGCAATTACTCCTATTATTCAAAGTATTATTCAGGAGTAAAATTTAAAAGGAGAAAAAAGAATGAAATTATTAAAATGTCTTTTTACATAGAATAGATGTTATAAAAATGGAGTGAAGATTACTCCGAAAGGAATTATGGTTCATAGCACTGGCTGTAATAATCCCAATTTGAAAAGATATGTGCAACCATCTACTAATGATGCTAATTATAAAACCCTGATTTCATAGCTTGGTAAGAATAATGGTGGTACAGCTTGGAATAATTCTAATGCAAATGTATGTGTACATGCGTTTATTGGTAAACTTGCTAACGGTGAAATTGCTACTGTTCAAACTTTGCCTTGGAATTATAAAGGATGGCATTGTGGCAAGGGAAATAAAGGCAGTCGGAATTCTTCTCATATAAGCTTTGAGATTTGCGAGGACGCGCTGACAGATGCTACTTATTTTAATAAAGTATATAAAGAGGCTGTTGAGTTCGCAGCTTATCTTTGCCAGCTTTACAATTTCGACCCATTAAAAGACGGAGTAATTATTGGACATTATGAAGGACACCAAAGAGGTATCGCTTCTAATCATGCCGACCCTCGTAATTGGTTTCCTCGTTTTGGCAAGAGTATGGACATTTTTAGACAAGATGTTGCTGCTAAGATGGGTAAAAAGGTAGCTCCTACTACCCACACTAATACTGAAACTACTGTGTCTTATTCTGGTATTGTTACCGCTTCTGTTTTGAGAATTCGTAAAGGTCCTTCTGTTTCTTCTTCTATTGCTGGAACTCTTAAAAAGGGAACGGGGGTCTCTATTATTCTTGAAGATAATGGCTGGGGTAAGTTGGCTGATGGTAGTGGTTGGGTAAGTTTAACTTATATTAAAAAGAATTCCACTCCAACGAGCACATTTAAAAGTTACCGAGGTAAAATTACAGCATCTTCTGGCGTTAATATAAGAACTGGTGCTGGTACTAACTACAGTAAAAATGGAGCTTTAACTTATAATTCTGTCGTAACTATTGTTAGTGAGAAAAAAGTCTCTGGTATAACTTGGGGTAAGTTAGCCGATGGTAGAGGTTGGATTAGCCTTGCTTATTTGAAAAAGATTTAATTTACGATATAAAAAGAGGGAGAGTGTTTAACCCTCCCTCTTACAGTTTAATTTTATTTAATCTTCTTCATCAAGGTTAAGAAGTCTATCTTTATATTCTTTTTCAATGCGTTCACGTTCTAACTTTTCTGCTTTGCGCTGATTTTTCTCTACAATACTTGGTCTAAAATACCCTCTTTTATCACAAAAACGTTTCATCGTAGAACGATTAACATGAAAAAGTTTTGCTACATCTGCGTAACAGTTGTCTTGTTCAACAATCAATGCCTTAATGGTCTCTTCGTATTGAGTTAACTTTGTACTTTCTCCTAAAGAACCTTTCGGTCTACCAAGCTTTACTCCACTTGCTTTTCTCATCGCAAGTGCTTCCTTGGTTCTCTGACTAATAAGATTACGTTCAATTTCAGCAGAAAGTCCAAAAGCAAATGCTAAGACTTTGCTCTGAATATCATCGCCTAATACAAATCCATCTTTGATTGTTCTTACTTGACAGCCTTTTTCCATACACAAAGAAAGGATGTCCATAATCATATAAAGACTTCTACCAAGACGAGAAATCTCGGAGCAAATAATGATATCTCCACTTTGTACCTTTTTAAGAAGTTTTCCTAACTTACGCTTTTCGGGATTCTTTGTGCCAGAAATCGTTTCTTCAATCCAGCCATCAATTTTCATACCGTGCTTTTCACAATATTGGTTGATTTCAAAACGCTGGTTCTCAACAGTCTGCTGGTCAGTACTTACTCGAATGTAACCAAAAGTCATAATTAAAAATCTCCTTGTTTATGGTATTTTTTAATTGGATTGTAAATTGATGATACCATAGAGAAGTGAAAAATTCAACAAGTTAATAAGGAAATAATATGTCTTGTTTGTGCAGATTAATCAATTTTTTATCGTAATTATCAATTGTTAATATTAATTCTAATATTAACATGATTAGTATTCATTATAGAGGACATATTTTAATATAAGGAGTATAACTATGGTCTATAAAATAATCGGTGATTTCAATACCGACAATTTTGAAAATATGCTTTCTAAAATTGGAAAGTATTATAAATTTATTTATCAAGATGATAACCTCTATCTTGCTTTGGTTCAATATAAATTTAGAGATGAAGCTTATGCAACTTTAAAAAAATCTTTAAAACCAGCTCGTAATTTTATTATTAGAGAAGTCAATGAGAAAAATATTATGAATGAAAATGATTTTGTTGTTGAATGGTGTAGAGACAATTTAGTTGCAATAGAAAAACAAAGATATGAAATAGAAAAGCAACAGAAATTGAGAGATACTATGAAAGCTCTCGATAATTTCGAACATATTTTAGCTGAACAAGAAAAAGCTAAAAAGTCTGTTAAGACTACAGATATTAATAAGAAGGGAGGAAATAATATTGGATAGTCCCAAAAAAAGAGGAAGACCTAAAAAGGTTGAATCGCCTAAAGCTGTTGTAAATGAAGAAGCTAAAATGATTACTATGACTTAGGATAAACCTGAAGAAGATGTTTCATTGAAGGCTATTCAGCAAAGATGGGCTACTATTTTTGGTAAATACGCTTCTACTGGTTTTGACAACTTGGCTGGCGCTTGGGCTATGTCTTGGAGTCAATTAAATAATCCGTTTTTACAGAATCAACGTATTAAACAAGTTAACGCTAAGGCTCAAAAAGTTCAATCAGAAGACCTTCAAAATGCTTTAAACAATCCAGAAAACTCTGAAATGACTTTTTAGAGAATCAGTATGTGGCTGTATTATACTAATTATGTTTACAATATTTTAGTAAAACTTAATAGAGATACTCCCTTATTTAATTATTATTATATCCCAGAGTATGTTGACTCGAAAGATATGTCTACCGAAGCTTTTAAAAAAGAAAGTCAAAAAGTCGATAAGATTTTAAAAGCTTTTAAACCAAATTTAACTTTAAAAACTATTACTACTCAGGTGAGTTTGGAAGGTAAATCTTCTTATTTACCTCGTACAAGCTATGATAAGAATGATGTTAATTTCTTTGTCATGTAGAAACTTAATACCGATATGGTTAAATTGATTGGTTTTGGTAGTAAACAGTAGTTTACTATTGCTTTTAATATGGCAATTTTCCTTCAACCAGCTTATGATGTTAGTCAATATCCTCAATTTATTCAGGATGTCTGGAATCAAATGCTGGAAACAGGAGTTGTCGTTATAGATTAGAAAACTAAGAAAAAGAGAATTTCTCCTAAAGCTAAACTTCCCGATGGTCACATCTTGGAAAGTAATGGAGAAAATTATATGTATTGGGTAAGATTGCCTCAAGATTTGTGCTATACATTCTATTTTGATGGCTCTCATCCTAATGCATTTCCTGATACTATTGGTCTGTTTGATGATTTGACAGACTTGGATGACTATAAATGGTTGCAAGCAAATTTATTAAGTAAGGGTGTTAACAGTGTTTTAACTGCTGAGGTTCCTATTACGAAGGATGCCAAGGCCCGGTCCGATTCTACTGTTATTACTCCTGATACAATTCTTGGTTATCAGGATTTCTTTGCGGAGAATATTTCAGGTAATATACTCCCCTTTTTTGCACCGTTTACTGAATTTGATTTACACACCTTAGAAAATCAGCCCGAAGCAATGGATATCATTTACGATAGAACTAGAGATTTAATCGCTACTTCTGGTAATTCTGCTCTTATGAGTATTACTGATAAACCTTCTATCGCTTCTGTTAAGGCTGCTCAATATATTTAGGCTGCTAGAATTGATTACCTTACCAGACAGTACGAAAGTTTCTTAAATGAAATGATTAATAAGAATTTTGATTTGAAATTCCAATGGAAAATTTCTCTTTGGGGTGATATCTTTAATATTCGCGAGGATATTAAAATCCTTAGAGAACAAGTTGTGTCTGGCTTGGAAGGCTTTATTCCTAAACTTCTGTCGGCTAATGGTATGACTGTTGATGATTATCAACAAGCTAAAGCTTACCTTAAAGCTTTAGATATTAAAGTTGAAAAAGTATTAGACCAAGAAAATTTAATCGCTAACCCTGTTGGTAGACCAAAGTTGAATGACGATGAGATTACCAACGATAATACTGGTAACTCTTCCAATGCTGGAACTAATGTTTCAGACATTAAGGAGTTTTCATATAATATCAAAAAGTGCCAAATTTGCGGAAAAGAACTGAATGAAGATGAAGATGTAATTTGTAACGAATGCTTGGAAGAAATGTATGAGTCTCGTATTAATGATATGAGTACTTTTACTCACATGATTCCAAAGAAAGTAAAGGATTGAAAGTGTGAATTTGATTAAAACATTTAAAGAAAAAAAGTGGTGTATTAAAAAAGACCATACAAATTCTGAACCTTGTTGTAATCATAATCCTTTAGACTCTAATACCACGTTGCAAAAAAGCACGAAAAAATTAATGGTTTCTCCTGATAAATAGTTTTACATTTGTTCGCAATGTCAAAAATGTTTCGTCTTTAATACAGACGAAAAGGGAGAATTAATAATTGAGAAAGCTTGATTGTTCCCTTTTTTCAGTCTTTCGTAAAGGAGGTCGATTAAATTGGACCCTACAATTATAATTGCTATAATTTCCTTTATCGGAACTTGTGTTGGTACTATTGGTGGTATCATTACTACCAATAAATTAACCAATTATAAAATCGAGCAGTTGCAACGAAAAGTAGATGCTCACAATAATCTAATTACTCGTACCTACGAGTTGGAAAAGAATATGGGAATTGTTTTCCAGAAAATAGAGGAAAATAAATCTGATATTCAGGATATTAAAAAAGATGTCAAAGGAATTATGGAGAAACTATAAAAAGGAAAGTGAGAGGACAATAATATGGTAAGTAATAACTATACGCCAGAGATTGTCGAAGCTTTAAATGATTTGTTGAGAAGCTTCTTTTAGATGAATTCTATTGCAGATAATATGGCTTATTCTCTTGATTGCGAATTGAACTGCCCATAGGCTAGCGAAATTTTTCATCATAAGTTCGCGCACGTTTTTCCAAGCGATACTTTTGCTGACAAGTTAAGCGAAATAATGGTTCAAGAAGGCGTTCGTCCTATTCGTAAATCTCTTGAGGCTAATGTGGATATTTATGATAATATCGAATTGCTGTTTAATGATGCCTACACAGAAATGGAAAGACTTAAAAAGAAGATTCTTGATGTTATTGAATTTTTAGATTACAACAAGTCATGTAAGGTTTTTGTAATTGTTCTGGAAAATATGGCTGAAGTAGCTGGTTCTTTGCTCCATCAGTGTGATACTTGGAGACAAAAAGCTAGACTGTACAGTACTTCACCAGAGTTGTTTGACGCTAATTTTGAAGGATTTACAAAAATCTGAAATATATATAGGTAACTATATAATGGGCTATGTTTATTTTATAACAAATGGGGAAAATATTAAAATAGGATATACTAAAAATTCAGTTCAGAAAAGACTAAAACAATTAAATACTGGCAGTGATAAGCAATTGTATATCTTAGGATATATGAAAGGCACTATGGCTGATGAGGAAAACCTTCATTCTAAATTTTAGCAATATAAAATTAGAAATAATGGAGAATGGTTTGAGCCATCAGATGATATATTGGACTATATTAATGTAGTTAACCTTGTTCCTAATTGCTACGTTCGGAAGAACGAGGCTTGGAATAACAAAGTAATGGCTATGACTTCTGTGTCATTGTCGTTTACATCATGAGGAGAAAGGAGGAAGAAAAATATTGGATAAAAAAGTTCTGAAATTTGAACTTTCTCCGCAAAGTTTGAAAATTAAGAATGTGTTAAAAAATGACTTTATTGCTATCGACGTTTACGCGATTTCTGATGTCTACCCTAATAGAAATAATAGCTATTTCCCTGTGTCTGCTATGCAAGACGCTAAACCTACCTTTTATAATAAACCCGCTCTTGGTGCTTTTGATACTACTCATGATGACTTTAAAGCTCATGAAATGGAATATAGATGGGATAATGAGTTACAACAAGATTACTTTGACTTTACTAATGGTAAATGTGAAGTCCCACTTGGCGTAATTCGTGGCGAAGATTTGGTTGAAATTGTCGAACATGACGGTCAAACTTGGGTACATTTTACTTGCGTTCTTTGGGCTAAATATGCTTATAAACAAGTTAAAAGATTGCTTAAGGATACTAAAAAGAAAATTTCTATAGAAATAGAAGTCCTTGAAAGTCATATAGATGAAAATAAAGTCGAAGTAATAGATAGATTCATTTTTGATGGATTTACTATTCTTGGTTCTGCTGTTACTGAAGCTATCCCTAATGCACATTTAACCATTCTTGATAAAATTAATGACGCTGTTTATCAGAAACAGGAAAAATGCTTATCTTTCGCTTATAAAGAGCTGGAAGATAATAACAATAAAGATAAAAATTCTGGCTCTGATACAGATAATAAAAATGAGGATTTCGATTCCATTATTCCTGATAACGGAGTTGTTAATGAAAAAGTGGACGAAATCACGATGGATAATGAACAAAGAGGGGAGGAACCAAAAACAATGACCTATGAAGAGAAAAGACAACTTCTCGAATCTTTTCTGAATAGCGGTCTTGATGAGAATGCTTCTCATTACAGTGTCACGGAAATTAACGACAATGTTGTTTGCTTTAGCCTTGATGATGAAAATTTTAAAGCTACTTATAGCATCAACGAAGAAAATGTCGCTAATGTTGATATGGACGCTAAAGAAAAGATTGTACTCTCTAAGGATGAAAATCCTGAAGATGAGAGTGGTAAAGAGACTGAATCCAAGGAATGTGAATCTGAAGACGGCAAGTGCGAAGTCTGCGGTAACAACCCT
Organism: uncultured Clostridium sp.; assembly: GCA_900553365.1. Lineage (GTDB taxonomy): Bacteria > Bacillota > Clostridia > TANB77 > CAG-508 > UMGS1781. Next base: position 115,337 of record USDL01000001.1, on the reverse strand, counting down.
TGCACTTGTGCGCATGAAGATGACGATGGTAATAAGGATGACGGTCATAAAGAGAATGAGTCTGAAGATGACAAAAATGATGATGACCACGACCATGATGATGATAATGATGATAACGACGATGATGATGGCAAAAAGGAAACCGAGGCTGAGGATAACGATGGTGAAAAGAAAATCGAAAATTGCGAAGACCCCGCTCAGTTTGCCGCTACTGATGTAACTGTCGATGAATCTCATGCTGACTATGGACAGATTGAAGGTGAAGAGCTTGGTTCTCCTAAAGTTGATACTGATATCCTCAAAGAACATGATGATGGCAGTATTTTAGTCGGCCAACCTTCTGGTGAAAGTAATGTTATTCAGGATACCCACTATGCTGTCGGTGATGAACAACTTACTGCTGATGAACTTTATGAGAGATTCAATACTCTTAATACCTCTTTCGCTGAACTGACTGAAAAGTATAATGCTCTTAATGCTCAGTTTAACGCAAAGAAAAATGCCGAACTTTATGCTTTGGCTTGTTCTTTGGTTGATTCTGAAGAAGATTTGACTGAGGAAAATGCTACTAATATTAAGGCATTTATGAAAGAAAATTGTGATAACAGTACTTATGCTTCCGATGAGGAACTTAATGAGGCTGTTGACCATAAAATTGCAGATGCTCTTTATGCTCAGAAGAAACTTAGTAGAAAAGCTAAGGAGAAAGAGTTCTCTGCTGATATCGTTAAGGATAAACCTGTTGTTACTGAAGTGAACGACAGCGCAAATAACCTTAAAAATGCAATGAAAAATCTTAATAAGATTTAATTAAAAAAGGAGGATAACTTTATTATGAAATTTATTGAGAAGATTTTGATGGCTTCTGAAGATGTTAAAAGCTATCTGGTTTCTGGCGTTTGCAAAGACAAGGAACTCGCTGATGGTTCTTTGGTTGAAATTGGCGACCTTATCGACCATGAGGTTTATAAGGGTCTGAAGGATATGAATACTCGTGAGATTAAGCCTTACGCTGGTACTGGTCGTGTCGGTATCGTTGACTATGTTGGCGTTTCTAAGGGCGAAATCATGGGCGTTGTCTACAGTGAGGGTGTTAAGACTTGCGGTCTTCCTTGCCCTGCTGGTGCTCATACTCGCGTTCGTTGCCCCAAGCTTGGTGACGAGTTCTATCTCGGTGAAGATAACTTTGAGTCTGCTCCTACGGCTGGTCAGTTCGCTGTTGCTGGTTCTGATGGTCAGTGGGCTCCTGCTGCTGTTGCTGCTGCTGACAAGCTCTGTGTTAAGGTCGAGTTTGGCAAGGATAAGATTATCGGTGTCAAGAACGAGGGTAAGAAGTTCTATTGCACCGTTGTCCACGAGTAATTTTAAATTGTTCTTGAATAATTGTTCTTGAATAACTTGAATAGTTTAAAAAAATATTGATATTTACTTTATGATTTTTATAAATTAATTAAGGAGGATTTTGTTATTATGAAACAAATTTTTAGTTATAACAAATTCAACGAAGATGTCGCTGATGGTCTCGTTGAAACTTGCTATTCTTTGGCTCAGAAGTCCATTGAGGGTAAGAACAACACCCCTGAGTATATTGAAGCTAATAAGACCTTTAACCAAGAGTTTATGAAGTATTGTGTTGAGAACGCTGGCATGAAGTGGAGCGGTCTCGATATGATTAAGAATCCTATGGTCTACAAGAAGAGTAACTTCCTTGAGACTTTTGATACCATTCTTGCTGGTGCTATCACTCCTGTTGTTCCTACTGTTGCTGCGTCTGGTTATGAACAGCTTTATGATGTCACTCAGGTTGGTTTCGGTGATGTTGCTAAGTATGAAGTCGATAGCAATGAGCTCTTCATTGTGAATAGCCTTGCTGAAGGCATTGCTCGTGGTGGTGTTCAGACTGCTTCTAACACTGAGTATACTATTTCTGCTAAGAGAGAGCAGATTTCTCTCTATGTTGACTGGTTAAATATAAGCACGTTATAAATAGCTAGGGCGTATAGTAATATGCGTAAAAATATTTCCATTTAATTGCTGGAATACCGTAAAGACAATCAAACTACAACGCAAAATTGAAATAGATTTAATCGTGATAGTTGCGAAAGCAGAAAAAATTGATTGTATGATATAAGGTTAAACCCTAAGTATCTTAAAAATTGGTAATCAGCAGCCAAGCTTCGAAAAGAAGAAGGTTCAACGACTATCCTCGTAAGAGGAGTAGGAATATAGTCAATAAATTATTCCGAAATGGTGGACATCCTATAGGGATGAAGATATAGTCTAAGCTTGTGTGAAAATACAAGAATCCGAAAGGGTTAGAGCGAATTGACGATTCGAAAAATTTAGTGTTTAAATAAAATAAAAAGGAGGTTTGTATGTTAAAAGAAAATCAATTGATTGAAATTCCTTGGACACAAACCGCTTAGAAATATTTCAATGAAAAAGGTTATAGTCTTTTTAAAGGGAAGACTATTCATGTTAAACCAGAAGAATTACCAGAAGGAAGCCATAGAGAAGTTGTGGCTGTTTGTGATTTTTGTGGAAAAGAAATAACGGTTCAATACAAAAAATATTTAAAAAGAATAGAAAAGCATGATGGTAAATATTGTTGTAGAGATTGTTGGGGAAAGAATAAAGAGCTAATAGCTCAAAGAAATAATAAGTCTATAAAAACAAATTTAGAAAAATATGGAGTAGATAATCCTGCTAAAAGTAAAGAAATTAAGGATAAATCTAAAAAGACTTTAAATGAAAAATATGGGGTGGATAATTCTCGGTAGATTAAGGAAGGTCAAGAAAAAGCAAAACAGACTTGTTTGAAAAAATATGGAGTTGAATATCCAATTTTAACAAAAGAAGCAAAAGAAAAAGCTGTTAAAACTTGTTTAGAAAAATATGGAGATGTAAATCCTTTTTCGAATAAAGAAGTAAGGGCTAAAGCTATCAACACTTGCAGGGAAAAATACGGTTGTGATTATCCCGTACAAAATCCAGAAGTGCGAAAAAGAATGCAAGAAGCATTAGCTAATAAAAAAGAATTAATTCCATGTTCTTCACAACAATTAAAAATTTATGAAATGCTTTTAGATGAATATAAAGTAGAGTTGAACTACCCTTTAAGTCAACTCAATTTAGATGTAGCTATTTTTATTGGAGATATTAAAATAGATTTGGAATATGATGGTTGGTATTGGCATCAAGACCAGTAGAAAGATATAAAAAGAGATAGAGTAGTTCAAAAAATGGGTTACAAAGTCTTAAGAATAAAAGGAGACCATTCTATTCCAGAAAAACAAGAAATAATTGACAAGATAAATTGGCTATTAAAAGATAATAATTATTATGCTGAAATAATTTTAAAAGATTATGAATAGCAAAAAGCTAAAAACACTAAATAACTCTTAATATAACTGACCACGTGGCATCGGGCCGCCAAGATTGGGGTAAGCTTCTCCAGAAGATTGGTGCTTCTTTTGCCGCTTATATTCAGGCTCGTCTTGCTAAGGTAATGGCTTCTATTATTACCAATAACACTGACGTTGCTACTAACAATCAGGATGGTATCGCTGGCTATATGGCTAACGGTCTTACTGATGAAAACTGGCTCAAAGTTGCACGTTTGGTAAAACTTGCTAATGGCGGTGCTGATGTTTATGCTCTTGGTACTTCTATTGCTCTCGCTTCTGTCCTTCCTGACAGTGCAAAGGGTTTCCGTTATGGTGAGGATAGCGCTATTGTTAGAGATGGCTTCCTGCCTGATTACAAGAATGTTCCTATGATTGAACTGGGTAATGCTCTTGTTCCTAACACCATCAATGGTGAGCCTGAAGTCGTTCTTCCCGACGATATTATTTATATGCTTCCTCTTGGCATGAATAAGCCTATCAAGGTTGTCATGGAGGGTAATACCGTTTCTGTTGAGAAGGACCCCTTGTTTGCTGCTGACCATACTTACGGTTTCACCGTTGACATGCGTATGGGTATGGACGCTATTGTAGGTAGCAAGATTGGTGCTATTACTCTTAACTAATATCAAATTATAATCTAATTATAAGTAATTAATTATAATAATTAGTTAATTTCGTAAATTCTGGTTGCTCCAGATATGTTTAAAAGGTTTAAAAGGAGATTGTAAAAAATGGCTGTAAATAAGAAAACTATTAAAAATACAGAAGAAGTTGTAAACGAAACTAATAAGGAACAAATTGCTGAGAATGCGGAGACTTCTGTTAAGGAGTCTTCTGCTACTCAGTCTTCTATCTCGTTAGAAGATATTCAAGTTATGATGGCAAAGTTCCAGTCTACGATTGAATCTTTGAGTAGTGAACTCAAGGAAGAGAAAGTAAAGAATGAAAAGTTGGCAGAAGCAATCAAAGAATCTACTTTGGATAATAAAGAGGGCGACACAGAAAGTTCTTTTAAGGCAAAAGAAGTACAGGATAATACTTCTAATACAACAGAAAGACTTCTGGAAATTCTTGGTAATAGAAAGAGTGACAAGGAAATTGTTATTGTTCATAATCGTGAATTGCTTGGTGGTCTTTCAACCGCTATTCAGCTTACTGGTTTGACTATTAATTTCCATACTCTCGGAGAACAGCGTGTTCTTAGTTGGCAACAGTTTGAGGAATGTGTTTCCAAATATCGTAAGTGGTTCGATAAAGAAATTATTCTTTTGGCTCCCGAATTCGCTGATGTTGCGGAACGCTATAATGTTTCCTGTTTAAAGAGAGAGGGTCATGCTGTTGTTACGAAGGGAGACCTCGTAAATATTTACAAGAAGAGTGAGCGTGAACTTGAGGATTACATGAATTCTTTGACTGAAGCTGATAAAGACTTTATTTGTTCTTATTGGCTTGGAAAGTGCTATGAAAATGATGCTAAATATCGTGTTAGAAGTAAAGTTGAGCTTCTGAACAGAATTTCTAACAAGGGTGTTTTTGACAATCTGTTGGCTCAAATGAATTTTGATTCAATAAGACATTAAACAAATAAGGAGGGTTTAAATGGGCATTTTGTTTAGTGATGTCTATCGAAAAGCAATAGCCTTATTTGATGACCCAAGGATTACGACAGCGTATGAGACTAATCCTTTGCAATTTAATAAGATAATGTACACCTATTTGCAAAATGCAATATCTATGTTTAACAACCCTCTAAGCGTTTCTTTACGTTTATCTCAATATAAAGAACCAAAAGGTATCATGCAAGTTTTTGAAGGGGATGGTAAGAATAATAAATTCGAACTTGACCCTGAGTTTGAGATTCAGGATAATTCAGTATATAATTATATTGAGGGAGAATTATTGGTGCAAGGCTCGATTGATAAAGAAGCTCACACTGTAGAATTCCCTGATGTGTTACCTGAAGGCAAGCAATATGCAGTTGAGCAATATTATGTTGGTGAATTTACTGACAATTTTGAAGGCTTAACTAATAAAAATGTAAATGGTACAAGTTTAGTGGTAGGTTATGTTAAAGATATTCTTGCTCGTTTGCTTGTAAAAGCATGGGGAGAAGAAGAGCGCAATTTGTTATTAGATATTCGCAATTTAATGCAAGACAGCGATTTCAAGATTATGTCTAATGACCGTATCTTAAAAGCAAAAAACGAATGGGTAGACCAACTTGATTCAGAAATATACAATTATCAAAATAGACTTGCGTGGCAAATCCGTTTTATGGGTGGTAGTAAGTTTATAGGAAGGGGGTAAAGATGGATAAAGACGAAAAGAACTTCAAAGTAGTTTTATCTATTAATGAGAAAATTATATGCTTAGAAGAAATAGTTTCAAAATTGAAGAAAGTTCTTTATGTATATGACAAATCTCAAGAACCCGATTCCACTTATAATTACCGTGTGTATTGTGGTGGAATAATGATGTATGTTTCGTCAAGTAATATTCTTTTTGATGGTGAATTAGTAAGTATTATAATTAATATCAATGCTATTTTAACGAATCAATTAGATAAAGGACAGATTAAGAAGTTAATATTTGAATCAATCAATTATGCAGAGTATTTATTAAAGAAATACAAAAACGAAGGTTAAGGAGATTATGGATTAAAATGGCGATTTTAAATACTACCGATATTGTTGATAGCAGTATCATGCTCAAAGCTCGTTTAAAGCATAACATGGTTGGAGATAATTATTACATTCAAAATCTGCAACATAAACGCAATTAGGATTGGGAGTATAGATATAATACTGTTGACATAGAAGAAGAAAAAGACCGACAAATTGAATACACAACCAAAATGCCTGAATATACACCTCTTGAGACTGTTGTTATAAGAAATGTTAAGGGTGAACGTGGTGAAGATTTGGGTACAGATTGGGCAGAAATTTCTTTTAGAGATTTAAAATATCCCAATCCTCTTGGAAAAAGATATCGCTTTTCTTTGGAATTTCAGGATTTAAGCGTTATGACAGAAGAAGAAAAACATTATAATACGAGTGTTTGGATTGCTATAAATAATTCTCCTATAAATCCACGGAATTCTTGCGTAATTCGTAGATGTAATGCTAATATTGCATTACTTGGGTCTTCAACAAACAGTCAAACAGATGCCACTGAAATAAGGTATGAGCCTATTGTACTGGAAAACGAATTGAAATATATGAACCAGTATTATAATAAAACTTTGGTAATACCTCAAGCTGAGTGGTATGTCACAATGCAATTAAATTATTTTTCAAATGCTGTTAAAATTAATAGCCGAGTTATTCTTGGTGGTACAGATTAGAACGACATTGAAAATAATGCTATATATAAAGTTAAAGCTGTTATAAAGAGTACATCCACCAAAACTTTTGCAAAAAGTGGTTTTACTGGATTAGAAGATATACCTTTCGTGGTCTTGGCGTTGGATAAAGATTTATGGGGTGCTAATGACGATGCTGTAACACGTGTCGCTAATAATGCTCCTTTATATCTTATTCCAAAAAAGGAAGACCTTCACGATGAGGAGTATCATATTACTCTTAAAGATTGTGATGATTATAAAATAATTCTTGGCAATAGCAAAGAATGTGAAACTGAATTAAGTTTCAAAGGTGGTACACTTTCCACTCACTTCGAGTACAAAGTTGTTTTAAATGGTATAAAAGAAGAAAATTGGTCCAAATATTATGAATTTGAACAAACTGGTGATAACACCTTTAAGATTAAAAATTTAAAAGCTTGCAATAGAGGTACATTAGATGTAATTGCCACTTGTATCGACCCTGATGTTGCAGGGGTTACTATTAGTGAGACTTTTAGTTTTAAATTGGGAGGTTTTTATTAATGTTAGATAGTAGTTATGCACCATCTGCATTTAACCGTTTTGTAAATTTAGATGGAGTAGAAGATAGAATAATTTATTATTTATTATCTCCCAATAAAAAAACTCCTGAAGAATTAGAACAAACTCATATTATTTGGAAACTTTTATATTATAATGATGCAGATGCTCTTAATAGAGAATTGCCTACATATCAATAGATTACTTCTTTGATATGTTCTGATGATATAACACAAACCGACAAACGTATTTTTAGAAGTCCTCATTTTGAAGATGCTTGGACGGTTGAAAGTACGTTATTAAAAATTTATATCGACCAAATTATTCCTACAGATAGATACAAAGCTGTTGTTAACTTTGGAATTGATATAATTACACATAATAAATGTATTAATATCAATCCAAGTGATGATGATAAAACTTATCCTGTTGATACGGTTGATGGGGTTGAAATTCCTATTACTGGAAAAAGTCGTGTTTCTACTTTGTTAAAAGCTGTTTTGTTTTTGCTCAATGGCGCTCATGTGCAGGGTGTTGGTAATTTAGAGTTTTCAACAATGATGAGTAGATTCCAATAGGCTCAATATGGAATTTGGAACAACAGAAATTTTGAAGGAATTAAAGTTGTATTAGGATGCTATATGAGTGGGGTGTCTTAATTGGCAATATCTAAAGAGTTACAAGCTAAAATGGAAATGTACGAACAAGCCTATTTCGGTCTGGATTTACCAGTGCCATTTAAAGGCTTGTTAATTTATCCAGTTTTAACGAAAGATTACTATAATTTTTATGCTAATTTATCTTGTTTTACTCAAGATAAAAATATTAAAGAAATAAAAATTGTAGATGAAAATGGAATAGAAACCACTAAAAAAGTGGCTAATCCCGAAGGTATTGGTATGTCTTATATGGCATATTTAATATAGAACATGGAAAATCAAGAATATGGACCTATGGTTACTTCTTAGGTAATTAATATGTTTGAACTTGTGCTCCATGAAAAAAATGGTTTGTTTTGTCCTCATTGTGGATTCAAACGAACTTAGTTTGAAGTTATCAAAGAATATGCTAAATTCCAAGAAACATTACCTGATAATTTAAGCGAAACTGAAAAGAAAGTTAAAGCTCTTGAGTTTATTAATAATTATGTTATATGTCCAGAATGTAAGAGCAAAATGAGAGATATCTATGGAATTCAAACGGGTGCTAATGGCATGAAAAAATTATATATATACGATATAGTTTTAGAACCAAAAGAACTTGATGAATTTATAGCTATTATTACACACCAAAATATTTTGGATTACGATGGAGATAGGTATATCGACCCCAATTTAAGAGAAGAAATGGAATTAAAGGCGAGGATGCAGAACAAGAATTACACATCTCCAAGCTTGGAAAAATAGCTTGTCTGTATATCCATTAGTTCTCCATACACTATGGAGATGTTAAAAGAACAAGTAAGTTTGAGAAAACTTTCTTTAATGCTAAAAACCATTGATGCTAAGGGGTATTATTATGCTTAGATTTAGGGTGCTATGTCTCGGATGGTTTAGTTTAAGGATGGAGACATTCACCATTGGATATTTACTGATAACAAGAAGGATATGTCTAAGGAAATTATGACGATGAATGATTTCCAAAAGAAGTTTGCTTCTGTTACATAATTAAAAGGAAAGGAGTTGCTATGGGCAAATCTAAATTAGATGGTACTTCTGTAATTGAAGATTATCTTAGTGGTCTTTCGGCTGATTAGTTAGCTGAAAGATATGGAATGAGTGATGTTGCAGTTAGAAATTATCTTAAAAAGAAACGGGTTGAAATGAGAAAATCAAACGACCCTATTTATGATGCTAATCAAGCTTCTCCGTATACTTTTAATGAACATTGGCTAGATAAATTAGACAGTCCTGAAAAATTTTATTTCTTGGGTTTCTTTGCTGCCGATGGCTGTAATTTAAAAAAATATAATTATATTTAGATTAAATTACAAAAAAGAGATTAGGAGTTATTAGAAAAATTTAAAAAGCTATTAAAAAGTAATAGACCCATTTATGACGTTTATGAAAAAGCGACAAAAAGTAGAGGCGAAAATTTTTAGTGCTCTTTGAGATTAACTAATAAATATTTTTGTTAGAAAATAGAAGACCTTGGTTTACCAGAAAGAAAAACTTATTGTTTACATTTTCCAGATTATATTCCAAAAGAATATTTAAGAGATTATATTCGACGGGTGTTTGATGGGGATGGATGTGTAAGTATAACTTACAAAGGAAGAGCAAGAGGAATGACAGAAATAGCTGGGCATCCTATTTTCTTAAAAGAATTAAAAGAAGTCATAGAGCAAAATCTTTCTGTTAATATAGTTTATTATCAAAATAAGGAGAATTGTGCTCATTTAAAAATTAATAGATAGGAAGATATTAAAATATTTTTAGACTGGATATACAAAGATAGTACTTTATATTTAGAAAGAAAATATCAAAAATATCAAGAATTTTTATCTATTAGGGACTACTCCATAGAAACTAAAGGGCAAAAACAAAGAAGAATTAAAACTCAAGAAACAGAAATAATAAATGCTTATTTATCTTGTGTTGATAACAAAGAAATTTGTGAAAGATACAAGATATCTAATAATACTTTGTATAAAATTTTACAAAGAAATGATGTAAAACCTTTTAAAGAAAAGGAAAGAATAAATAAATAAGGAGGATATATATTATGTTATTTTTAGCTGGTGTAGGCCGTGCCACTCTTCTTGATGGCGAACGCCTTGTCGCTACTGCCAATACCTTAATTGATTCCAGTATCACTATAGGAATTTCGTTCGAAGACCTTCGCGCAGGAATGCGGAATAAACTTTACGGTCGTTATGCGCATACTTCTACTTTTGACCTCAAGCTGACCGATGCCATGTTCTCTCTTGAGTATCTTGCCATGAATACTGGTTCTGAGGTTGAACTCGGTGGTGACGCTATGAAAGACGAGAAGCTCACTGCTGATGCTACTGGTAAGGTTACTTTGTCTTATAAGGCTGTTCCTATGGTTGGTAATACTAATGTTTATGCTTATATTAAGAAGTCTGGCACCGACGAAGGCTATCAGCGTTATGCTGTTGCTGGCGATGGTGTAAATGAAGTTTCTCTTGGTGAGGCAATGAAGGATGCCGAAGTTTGTGTTCGTTATATGTATCATAATGATATTGCTTCTAAGATTACCATTAGCGCTAACTTCATTCCTAAGACTCTGACTTGCATTCTTGAGGCTAATCTTTACAACGGTGGTTCTTGTGATGTTGAGACCTCTACCCTCGCTGGTAAGGTTATCATCAAGGTTTCTCGTTTCATGCTCAACGGTTCTCAAGAACTCAGCATGAGCGCTTCTGGTGTTTCTAACACTTCTATTGAAGGTTCTGCTCTTGCTTCTGGTTGTGCTGGTTGCGACGGCGACGGCGTTTATGCTGAAATCGTTCAGGTTCTTGAAAACAAGACCGCCGCTGACATGTTCGTTAGCATTGTTATTGAGGATAAAAACCAGACCGCAAAGGCTGGCGATAAGATTGAACTTAACGTCTATGCTTGCCCTGTTGATGGTGCTCCTATTAAGTTGAATCCTGACCAGTATACGGTTGCTGTTACCACTGGTGCTAGCACTTATGCTAATGGTGTCGTTACCGTTGTGGATACTAGTGTCGTTACTGTTAAGTTTGTCCCTAATGATAAGCTTTCCGACACTATGAATATTACTGTTGCTTAATTTAATTAACGAACAGGAGATTAAAATAAATGCTTTGCAGTAATGCACAGCAGGAAAATGGTGGAAGAATAACGTGCAGAGTCGATGGGAAAGAACCTCATCGGCTCTGTCCTTATCAAAAATATTGTCATTAGAAGTGTGCATGGGAAAATTCTCCTGCCATGACGAGCTGTGAGAGGAGATTAAGAAATGGATGAAATGAACAGCGCTTTTGATATTGAAGTTTCTCCTAAGAAAGAAAACAAGGAGAAGCAGATTCAATATAAGAAGTATGACAAAAACAAGCACAACAAGGGAATTGTAAAAGAAGAAATTGTTGAGTCTGTTAAGCAGGAGTTAGAAAGTGTCGCTGAAGAAGAAGTTAAGCCTATTGCCGAAAAGTCAAAATTAAAAGAAGGTTGGGCAAGAGGGATTGTACATAGTAAGTGGAAGACTTCTGCTTGGGTAATTCTTGAAAATGGGAAAGGTCTTACGATGAATAATTTTGGTAAATACTCTATTGGTGAGACTGTTGAATTTGAATTACCTTCTTGGTACAAAGATTTACAGAAGAGTAAGTAATGACAAATAAACTGAGGATGGGGTTAATCCCATCCTCTTTTTAGACGCGAAAGAGAATAAAAAGTGAATTTTATTTGGTAAAACAGGCGCATTTTTCCCAGTAAAATCAAGGATTTTGAAAAGCATCTTTTTGATGAAGATTTTATTTGACAAAGATTTTTCTCAAAGTCCTTGACAGAAACATTAATATTTGTTATTATATGTATACAAATAATAATGTTATAAATACATCAAGGCAAAAATCTACAATTAAAAAAATTGTATTATTTGTATTATAGAAATATAATATAAGTTCCTATAATAACGTAGGGGGTAAAGTATGAGTAAAAGCAAAGACAAGATTAGAGTAAGTTTTAAAAATTCTGGCGCAGCAGAAGATGTAACAGGTTCTTGTACAGTTATTACATGGGGAAAGCCAGAACGAACAATTCTTGTCGATTGTGGATTGGTACAAGGTAATCAAAGTCTTTTGAAAGAATATCAGGCTAATAGTGCAAGATTTACATTTAAAGAGAAGAATGTAGATTATGTATTTGTGACTCATTCGCACGTTGACCATTCAGGTCGTTTAAGCCTTTTAACCAAAAGAGGATTTGATGGAAAAATTATTGTGCCTGATGGCAATAAAAATTTAATTCGAGAATTGCAATTAGATAGTGCTAAGATTATGTTAAGAGATGTTGAAGATTTATCTCGAAAACTTAAAAGGGAATATTCCCCAATTTATGAAGAGTCTGATGTAAAAGATATGCTTACTCATATTGAAGAGTATCCTTTTAAGCAAAGAATTAAATTAGACGATGAGGTAACATTTGAGTTTATTCCTTCTGGACATATTATCGGCGCTGCTCAATTGATTCTATATATCAAAAATGGTAGCGTTACTCGTAAAATAGCGTTTACTGGTGATTTAGGTAATATTAGAACTGAAACTTATTATGCAAATAAGTTTGAACCTATTCAAAACGCAAATTTGTTAGTGGGTGAATCTACTTATGCCAGCAAAGAAAAAAGTGCTAAAGCAAAAGATAGAGAAAAAGATTTAGAAAAGATTAAAGCTTTTGTGTATGATGTTTGCATTGATGGAAAAGGAAAGTTGCTTTTCCCTTCTTTCTCTTTAATGAGGAGTCAAGTAATTTTAACTATTCTTTACGAAATGTTTAAAGATGATGAGAATTTTAATATTCCTGTTTATGTTGGGTCTCCTTTAACTTGTAAAATTAATAAAATTTTTAATGAAATTTTAGAGGGTGAGCAACTTAAGAGATGGATTGAAGCTTCTTCATGGGATAAGGTTAAATTTATCAATAATTATGAAGAGATTGAGCAGATTTTAGTAAAGCCTGACCCAGCAATTTTTATTTCTAGTGCAGGAATGCTTAACGCTGGTTTTGCTGTAGGTATTGCTGAAAAGCTCCTTCCAAGTGCTAAGAATGGAATTGCATTTATTGGGTATTCTGTTGAAGGGTCTTTGGCTTGGAAAATTAAACAAAAGAAGACTAAGACCATTGCCATTAATGGAAAACAAACTCTGAGTCGTTGTAGAGTAATTAACTTAAATAGTTTTTCAAGTCACATGCAAAGAGATGAGCTTTGCGATTATTATAGTGGTGGGTTTGGAACTAGCGGTTATGGTAAAGTTGTCCTTCAGCATGGTAACATGAAAGACAGAGTTGAGCTAAGTAAAACTTTGTCGGAGCTTATTAGTAAAAGAAATAGGACAGATAAAGTTGTTGTAGCCAACAAATCAACAGAAATTTTATTGTAATTAAATAATTGTATAAAAAGCTTTACTAAGCTTTTTAAATAAACCTATTGGCACAAGAGGTCATGGTTGCCAGAGAAGTTGTATATTGGGCTACCATCCAGTGATGCAATGGAGGCTTATTAGGGTTGTCAGGTTTCCACAGGGTAGCAATTAAAACTGTCCGACCAACATACTTTCATGCGTGGTTTCAAACGGAAGAGAAAGGCGTTTTAAGGTGTCGGCATAAACCTTATCACCTTATATACCATGTTGTATATTTAGGCCAGCTACAAGGCATAGTCTTGCAGCTTTTTAATGTGGTGTCCATGAGCACAGGATGAGGACTTAAAGAAGACCAAACTTACGGGTTCGTAAAGCGGGTTTGAGCCACATATCTCATGTACCATGTGTACAAGGAGTTCCTTAAGACGTTAGAGTTTAGCTTTAGCGTTTTATGCAATAAAGAAGAACAGGACAGGGAGTAATTAACCTTTTGTTAAAATCTTGTTTGTTTAACAATTACTGTTCTTTTAAATATATTTTTTAATAAAATAAAAGGATTAAAAGGTATTAAAATGGATAAAATTAAGAATGATACTTTAGATGATTTGTTTTGTTTAGAGGAACTTGGTCCAGAAGCTAATTTACAACTTCCAGACCCTATTTTAGTTTAGAAATATAGGTCACTTAAAAATAGGGAACTTTGGATAACCAAGGATATCGACGAAACTTTGTTTCAAGAAATGCAGCAAATTATTCGCTGGAACAAAGAGGATGCTGATAAAGATATTCCTATTGAAGACCGCAAGAAGATTTTTATTTACGTCCATTCTTATGGTGGGGATTTGTATTCAGCGATGGGGTTTTTGTCTGTTATGAAGCTTTCGAAGACGCCTATCGTCACCGTTAATCTTGCTTGTGCTATGAGTTGCGGTGCTATGATTCTTATTAATGGTCATAAAGGTCATAGATATTGTTTAAAGAACTCTACGGCACTTCTGCATTCTGGAAGTGCTATGCAACGGGGTGATTTTAACGCCGTTCAACAGCAGAACCAGCAATATAAAAATTTGATTTCTAGGGTTCATAATAATATTATAGAAAACACTACTATTTCCAAGTCTACCTTAACTAAGAAGCTTAAGACTGATTGGTATTTGGATGATGCTCAACAGTTGCAGTATTCTTTGGTTGACCATATTGTTGATGATATTTCACAAATTCTTAATTAAGGAGATTCAAAATGGCTTTAGTTACAGATAAAGTACCCGAAGGTTATCTTCGTGAAATGCGTCAATTAATGATGGATATTTCAAATGGTGACGCAACTTGGAGTAATGCAAATAATATTCGTAAAAAGTATGGTTTACCTTCTCTGACTATTGATACAATTCGTAGAGGTGCGCTGCTTTATTCTGAATTTAATGCTTCAGGATGGGTTAACGAACCTGTTAATAAAAATATTCCCACTAAGAATACTACTACTTTAGATAGTAATGGTGTGAGAACAAGTGAAAAATTCGTAGCTCTGTCAGAAGATGAGCTTACGGATAAAACAGCTCTTTTAAAAGCACACGGGTATAATCCAGTTCAGTTTGAATTGCTTAATGCTAAAAATAGTATTTGGCAACAGGGGGATGGAAAGGGTGGTTTGAAGAATCTTTATTCTTCTCGTATTACTGTAAAGCCTACTGATTGTGGCTTAGATTTAGAAGAGCTTAGAAAATATTTTGAAGGTTTCAAGTCTCCTCGTAAGACAGAACATATTAGAGGAGATATTAGTAATAAACCAAATGTGGTTTTCTTTAGTCATCTTGATGTACATTTTGGTAGAATTTCTCAGCCCTATGAAACAGGGGTCGAGTATAATATGGAAATTGCAAGACAGAATATGCTTTCTACCACTAAGAAGATGATTGATTCTGTACATTGGAATAATGTGGGAAAGATTATTTATATGGTTGGTAACGATTATCTTAACAGTAGTTTTACTGGTTACACAACAAGTCAATCTCACATGCAGGATAACGAAGGAACTTTTAATACTATCTTCAAAAAAGGCACAGAAGCTTTGATTGAAGTTATAGATATGCTTAGTAGAGTGGCGCAAGTAGAAGTTGTATTTGTTTCTCGGAATCACTCTCGATTTGAAGAATTTGCATTAATGCAAATAATTGAAGCGTATTATAAAAATGTAGAAGAAGTTAAAGTTGATGCAACTCCTTTTCCAAGGAAATATATTAGAGTTGGCAAGACTCTTCTTGGTTTGACTCATGGTAGTGATGAAAAAGACCGTATTAATGGTTTGATGCAGACCGAAGCTAAAGAAGATTGGGGGCAGACATCTTATCATTATTGGTTGTGTGGTCATTTACATCACAATGATTGGGCTTTGAGAGAAAATTATGGCGTTTCTATTTTCATTCTTTCCGCCATGACAAAGATGGATAATTGGACTACAAAGAGTGGATATACTATGGCTGATGCTGGATGCATTGCTTTTGTTTTTGATTATGATAAAGGACTTAGTGATATTAAGTTCTATTATGTTTAACTAAAAATAAGAGAGAATTTATGGGTAAGAAAAATAAAAATTAGGCTTTTGATTAGTACAGAGATGATGAATCTGAAGAGAGAAAGCCGGTTAAGAAAAAATAGATAGTGAAGAAAAAAAAAGAAGAAGAGATTTTTGAATTCGAAGAGGATTACGAAAAGACTCGAAACAGAAATAGGTATGAAAACCGTAAAAAGAAAAAGAAGCATTATGAAGATAATGACTACTATGACGGTTGGAATTGATTGCCCTTACTTAAAGTTTGTGGTTTAAAAAAGTTTTGAATGATTGAACTGGATAATCAACGTTCATGGGAAAGGAGATAGCTTAACTGAGTAAGGTTGGGCTATCTCTTTTTTTCCCATTCCAAAAAGGCTAAAAGAGGTGAAAGATGAATAAAGGAAAAGCTTTTGAAAAGGATTTTCAAGAAGCGGCTAAGAATGATGAACTGTTTGTGTTAAGATTACATGATACTTCTTTATCTTGGCAGCATGAAAAAACTTCTAGGTTTCAACCTGAGAACCCCTGTGATTTTTTGGTATATGAACTTCCCAATTTATTTGCTATTGAGTGCAAAAGCACTTGTTATAAATCTTTGACTATATAGAGAGACATAAAAGACAAAGCTTCTAAGATGATTAAAGCTCATTAGATTAACAGTCTGGTGAAATTTGCTCAATAGGAGGGGGTATTTGCTGGTTTTTTATTTAATTTTAGAGATGATGAAGACATTTCAAATAATGTAACTTACTGGTTATCTATATAGAATTTTAGTAAATTTTTATGTGAAAATGATAAACAATCCATTAATAAATTAGATTGTATTCAATATGGAGCAATTATAATTGAACAAAAAATAAAGAGAACTCATTATACTTATAATATAAAGAAAATGCTTGAAGATATTAGAAAGGAAAATATTTAAAGTACTTGACAAAATAAAAAAAATATGATATAATTAAATAAGAGTTGCAAAGAGACAGTGGAAAGCGCATCTATTTTACTTATTCCTTACTAAGTAATTATCTTTGTAGCTCTATTTTTATATTTTAAAAAGTAAGGAGTTTAAGATATGAAAAAATTATTATTACAAGAAATTACCCCGTTTGTCCCTTTAGATGACGAAAAGTATGATAATTACATAAACAGGATTAAACAAAGTAGAGAAAATAAAAAATATAAAACTGTTTATATGGAAAGACATCACATAAAGCCTAAAAGTTGTGGAGGAACAAACAACAAAGAGAATTTAATTTGGCTATTAGCGTAGGAACATTATTACGCTCATAAACTTTTAGCTAAAGAGAATCCAAAAATATTACCATTAATACGAGCTTGGTGGATTATGAGCAATCGGATTGATAAAAGAAAAAGAAATTGTTATATTACAGCAGATGAATTTGCTGAAATTCGTAAATGGCATGTTGATACATTTTAGCGGAAAAATCATCCATGTTCCCTTCCTGTTGTCTGTTTAGAAACGAAAAAAGAATATTCTAATTGTTCTGAAGCCGCAAAAGATATAGGGGTAAAAAGAAGTATTATTCATATGGTTTGTTCTCACAGAGAAAAAAATATTACTGCTAAAGGATTGCATTTTTTTATATAAAAGTGAATATAATGAAAATAAAGCTAAGGAAATTTTATCCTTAAAAGAAGGAATTGAAAAAATAAAGTAGGCAGTTTACTGTGTGGAAACGGGAGAAATATTTGAAAGTATAGTAAAAGCTGCTGAATCTATTAATAGGAGTGAAGCTAATATTCGCGCTGTTCTTTATGGAAGAATAGAAACTTGTGGGAAAGATAAAGATGGTAAAGGATATCATTGGAGATATTTAGATGAATCTAAGAATACAAAACTTAGAAAAGCAAAACCAATAAAACAAGTTATTTGTTTAACATCAGGGAAAATCTTTGAAAATGTTCATCAAGCTGCCCAGTATTATCAAATCAATGAATCGACATTAAGAGGAAACATTAAAGGTCATGTTAGAAAATGTAATGTTATTATAGATGGGTAGAAAATGGAATATTAGTTTGCATATTATGAAAAGGATGGTGAGAATAATGGCTCGTCAACAACCTTATAATAAAATTTTTGATGAGGAAGAATATAAAAAAGTAAATCGAGAAAATAAAGATTTGCTTGATGATTTTATAATTGAATGTAAGGCAACAAAGAAAAAGCCATCAACTATTGCATAGTACTATAATGATGGTAGAATTGTATTACTTTATATTAAGCAGAAGCTTGATAATAGAAGTATTTTAGAATTAAGTAAGAGAGATTTTCGTAATTTTACACTTTATTATTCTGAAGAATTGGGAGTAAGTGCGGCACGTATTAATCGTCTTATGTCAATGGTTAGAACAATGCTTGAATATGCTTCCAATGAGCAGGATTATAATTATTTAATTAATAATGCTTCAAAAGTTAAAGGATTGCCAAAGGAAGCTGTTCGTGAAATTGAATTTCTTTCTAATGATATAATTATGAAGCTTTATAATTATTTTATGGAAAATGAAAAATATAAAGATGCTACTTTGCTAGCTTTAGCTTATGAAAGTTCAGCAAGAAAAAATGAACTGTCTTAGGTTCTTAAAGATAGTGTTAGAGATGATAGAAATTGCTCAAATATTGTAACTGGAAAAAGACGGAAGCAATTTCCTTTAATTTATTTTGATTACACTAAAAAAGCAGCAAAGAAATATTTAGAACAAAGAGGTGAGGATGGAATCCCCGAGTTGTTTGTAAATGCGGAGGGAAAAGCTGCATCACCACGGAATTTGTATGAATGGGTAGTTGGTTGGAGAAAGATAGTTGAGCAAATGACAGGAGAAGAGCAATCTTTTAATGTTCACTCGTTACGTCATAGCGCATTAGAGAATTATTCTAATGGTACGCATCAACATTTGATTGATAATAATATGCCATCTATTCCAATCGAAAAACTCAGGCTTATCGCAAGACACGATAATATCAGTACTACGCAGGGATATCTTGCCCCGAAGGATGATAAAGAGCTTGAAGATTTATTTGGTATTAGTATTGATAATTAAAAGGATTAAAAGGAGAGAATAAAAATGGCAGATGAAAACAAACTTTTATCTGGTGAAAAACAGGTCGATTTGACCCAAAATGAACAGAAAAACGAGGAAAAAGTTGAGAAAATTACTCTGGAAGAGCTGATTTACAACGCTTCTAAAATTATTTCTGGTAAAATTAAACAGGAAGATTTGAATGCTTTTGGAAATAAATTAACAGTTCGTACTTATCTTCCAATCCTTGATAAGATGAGAGCAATGATGACTCTTATTTTTGATATGAACAATCAAGATGTTGAAATGGAAGAAATTAGAGTTGTATCATTAAGAAAGAATATGTTCTTTAATGTTCTTCTTGCCGAGTATGCAATGATTGATGTTTCTAATAAAGATTTACAAACTTATCAAACTTATGATTTACTTTATCCAATTTTTGCTCCTTTTATTTTGCAATATTGCGAAAAAGATTATAATGAGATGAAAGAAATGATTCAAGAATCTTTAAATATTTATGCAATGAAAGATTTGGATAGCTTGTTGAGTAATATTAATTATCAGGCACTTGCAGAATCCGCGAAGAAGAATGAAGAGCTTTTAAATAAGATGGCAAGTGATAAAGAAGCTCTTAAGGAAATTAGAGAACTTTACGAAGTATTAAGTAAGTCTCAAAACGCAGATAAAGCTACAGAAGCTATTAAAAAGTTGACTCAATTAGAAGCTATTAGAACTGGTAAAGAGAAAAAGTAAATAAAAAGGATTAAGCCACATTAAATTGTGGTTCTCTAGCTAGAGATACATATTATATATCTAAAAGAGGGAAGTAAAACGCTTCCCTCTTTAATAGTTTAAAGAAAGGAAAAGAATATGAGTGATTTATCAAATACAGTTTCAAAAGCATTTGAAGATGCTTGTAAAGAAATTGTAAAGAAAATAGAAAAACAAATGCCTCAAAGAATGGCAACTATTAAGAATGAAGTTTCTTTTGAATATATGTCTTTAGTCAAAAATGTTTTTGAAAGTGTTTTTGATAATTATTACGGGGACAATTATGATAAAGATAGTTTAATGGATTCTTTGTTTTTTGTTCCGAGCACAAAAAATTTGTGGCCTGATTTAACTTATAATAAAAACAAATTAAAATTTTTAAAGCCTATAGAAAAAGAAAAGAAAGCATTTAATAAAAATGCAGTAAGAGAATCTACAATAAAACAATTTGGCGATACAGATTTAGTTTTTGATATGGCTACAACTTTATTTAATGAGGCAGAATTCGAAGAGGATTTTGCGGGTTTTGATTCATTATCTTAGTGGGATGAAGTGCAAGAATTAACATTCGATTTTTGGAATATGACAAGAGCAAATAATAATAGAAACAATTTAAGTCTTTCTCCTATTGAAGAGACTTATAAAATAGCTTATACACGAAGTCAACGAGAATTTGAAAAGCGTTTTAATAAATAGATTAAACCGAAAATGCTACAAAAATATGGTATTAAATTAGGATAAGGAGGAGATTGAAAATGGCTCAAAATCAATACGAAGTAGAAATAAAGCTTGGCTTGGACAAAAGTACTTAGCTTTTAGACCGAGAAATTGAAAAAATAGATAAAACACTTACTGATAAAATGAGTAAGTTGAACAAACAATTTGAAGAATCTATCAAAGGATAGAATTTAACTGCACAAGAAAGATTCGCAAGAAGGTCAGATTTCTTACAAAAAAATAATAGTTCTACTTAGTCTTTACAGTCACAAAAAGAGACTCTTCTTAGTAAAAAAGCCCAAATTTCTAAAATGTCTGGTGAAATTTCCAATATTGGAAGTGTAAATAGTCAATTTGACACTATTGGAAAATATTTAGCAGAAAGAGTTGATTTTATTAAACAATTAGATTCTTGGATTGGGCAATATACTAAACAAATCACAGAATTTAAGCCTGTTATTGTTGCTGCCGAGCAACAAAAAGCCTATCAACAAAAAATAAAGAAAGAAAGAGAAAAAGCAGCGAAAACAGGCAAAGTAGACTATAAAGCTGAAACCATGGCAAAAAGGAATTTAACTGAGGAATAGTATAATAAAGAAATTGATGCCATGAGTAAATATTATGAAGCTAACGCAAAAACTAATTAGGCGGAAGAAGATAAAATTACTCGATAGAAAGAGGCTCGTTTTGCTGAGGAAATGAAAAGGATTGTAACTTAGCAAAAGAAATCTAAAATGTCGGATACGGAGTTTGAGAAACGCCATCCACAGATAGAAAAAGATGTCAGGGCATATGTAGATAAGACTCATGCTGGTGGCATAAGAACTTTAGCTGGTTCTGATAAATGGGGTCGAAAAATAGAAGTTAGAGGCTTCCAAGAAGGTTTTGTAAAAGATTCAGATGACCACTATGTTGATGCTAAAGGCCGTGTTGTAAAAGGTACTGACACTTCTGTTTTAAGAACTACTGCATTTGCTCCTTTTATTAATAAAGAAGGTGAGTATGTTTCCGCGACTAATTCTGAAGGGCGGCTTAAAAAGTCTATTAGAGTTTATGACCCACGTTTAGCAAATATAGGAAATGTTGGACGGGTTGGAGATTTAAGAAACCAAACCTATACAGGAATAGAAAATGCATATAATTCTTTGTTGAATCAGCTTAAGATTTTAGAAAGTGGTGGAAAACAAGGAACTGAGGAATACCAAAAGATTTCTCAACTAGCTTCTTTGATTCCTGAAGTGATTAAAGATGCTTATGCCAATACTTCTTCCAAGGAAATTAAAGCTGCTTTTGAAGAAGCTTTAACTGGAATGAAAAGTGGTATTACCTCTCTTGAATCTGAAGAGTCCTCGATTGGAGGAGCTTTATATAAAAATAGTGAACTTAGCGGTGTTTTAAGAGAGCAATTAAAATTAAAAGGTAAAGTATCTAAGATTCAACGGTGGGAAGTGGGGGAGTTACCTGAAATTCCTACACAAGATAAAACTGATAGAACAGATGAAAAGCAAATAAAGAGAGACCAAATTAGTGCTAAACAGCAAGAAGTTATTGACCAAAAACATAAAGATGAACTTTGGCATTCAATAGAAGGGGCCAAAGAAAGTACTTATGATGATAAGGGAGAGCTTTTACAATAGGGTATAAAAGATTTCTTGGCTGGCTTATCTGGTGACAAAGAATAGTTGCACAACGCTGTTTTAGCGCTGGTAGAACAAATAGTTCAAACCGCTGGTGTTGATATTGATGCAAAACAGCAAATGAGCGAGGTTATATCTCAACAATCTATTAATGTCCCTATAAAATATGAAGGAGAAGAGCGGAATAGTACGTTAGAAAGTGCAATCACTGGAACTTCAAGTGCTAAATATCAAGCTGTTTTAGAAGAACAAAGAAGTAAGATGGCTGGAGGGTTATCTGAAGGATTCCAACGTATTCAATCTGCATTAGCATTTCAACAAACTGGAACAGCAGGGGATGAAGCTGTCAAGCAAGCAGTTGAGAGAATAAATTGGCTCGCTGATATTGTAAGTGAAATAGGTGGCAATTCTGAGCTAGAAGAAGGACTTCGTAAAATAGCAGAAGGTAATCCTCGGTTTACTGGAATGGACGCAAACACTATTGCAAATTCTATTTCTAAAATTTATGCTTTTTCCGAGGGGATGGACGCATCTCTTTCTCATAATTTAAACAATTTAAACCAAGCGAGATAGGCACAAGGACTTAAACCTATCAAAGAAGAAAAATACAGAGAAAAATTCTTCAAAGAAAATCCTGAAATAGCTCAAAAATATGAAGAATCTAAAGCTGCAAGAGAACGTTATGATTCAGTCGAATCTGACAAGGTAAGTGACAAATTACAAGCGTTCTTTTCTGTTGTTGGACAAACAGAAGAAGGGGTTAATAAGTTTATTACAGTTCTTGCTAAAGCTTACGAGAATTTGAACGGAACTATTTCTAAAGTTGTAAAAACAGATGAGGGAGACCGTAGAGCTACTGCTTCTGCTCAAAGATGGGTGGAAGATACTGTAGAATATAGAGTGAGTTCTTCTGGCAATGCCATTAACCCAAACAAAGGAGTGAATGCTCCCTATTATCAAAGAGAGGGTATCAGAGGTTAGGATGTAAACTGGGAAGAAATTACAAGTAATCCTTCTCCTGCTTTAACTACCAATTTGTAGAACAAAGCTGGTTTAACTGGTAATATTTATGGTGGTAACAGTCCCCAAGAAAATGCTGAGATTGCAAAAAGTATTCTTGAACAGAAAAAGAAAGAGCTTGCAAGAGTACAAGCTTTAGTTGCTAATCCTAAGAGTGAAGCAAGTAAAAATAAAAATTTAAAACGCATTCAAGAAATTTAGGCTGAAATAGATTTTCATTATAAAAACTGGGATGAACTTGTTATGGCTCAAACCCCAGTTGTTAGAAAAGGTAAAAAGAATACAGGAAAAGATGATTTTAATGTTCCTGTTGCAACGCCCTTGAATCCTGAAGCTGAAAGAATCAAGAATTTAAAAGAAAGTGTAAAACAATCTGGTTTTTCTCAAGGGTCTTCTTTTACTGCTAAAAATTCTGTTAGGCGGACTTTTGGTGGAATAATTACTGGTATAAAAGGAGAAGGAGCTCGGCAAGTTATTGAAGCTCTTTTAGAAGACGGTAAAACTGTTAAATATACGTTTGATAGTTTATTAAAATAGCTTATTACTTACTCAGAACAAGCTGCAACAACAGTTGAGGATGTTTCTGAACAAATTAAAACCAATGTAATTCAAGATTCTCAACAAATAGAACAAGCAATTGAATCTACTCCTATTATGGCAAATGAAACGTCTCAAACAGAAAAAGCTTTACAACAAGAAGAGGCGGCTATAACCGATGTTAATACTGCTTTAGATAAACATGAAACAGAAGTTTTATCTGCGGCAGATGCAGAACAACAAAAGATTTTGGTGTCTCAAGATTTAGTTAAATAGTTAGCTAAAGAAGAGGGCGCTTTAGATAAAGTAAGTGAAAGCGCCAAAGAAGCTGAAATTCAAAAAGGTGTTACATATACATATAAAGATTTGCAATCTTATGATGATGCAACACATACTTATACCGATACTAATGGTAACAAGTTAAGAAGTATTACTCAACTCGGTGGAGCTTTAAAAGGCTTTACTCCTTCTGCAACAGCTATTGCCGATGAAAAAGCTTTTATGGCTGCTATTGCCAACACTCCTAAAGGAGAACAATTAACCGCTGAAAAAATTGGCATGACCGCGCAAGATTTTGCTAAAAAGAAAAATGCAATTATAAGCAGAGAAAAAGGCAATTTAGAGCATGAGGTTTTTGACCTTTTAAGTAAGACTGGATTTTCTGGAGTTGAAGGTTTTGCTGGAAAAGATGTTGAGGTAAAATGGAACGGTGCTACAGAGATAGTAGATGCTCAAGAACAATTCGCAAGAGTATTAAAAGAAAAAGCAGACCTTTTATCCAAGCTTGGTATTGACAATGCTGAACAACTTTTATTACAAGCTGTCGAGAGTTATACTAAAGCAATAAATAACGCTCATATTCAATTAACTCCTTTCTCTGAAACTCCTATGGCTGCGAGTTTTAGTGGTCCTAAAGGAACTTTTGATTATTCCTTTACGCCTGACTAGATTGCAAAGAGTTCTGATGGTTCTCCTTAGAATTTTATTCTTGATACCAAAACTGGTAAGACTTATGGTACAGAAAGTTTTCAACTTGCGGGACAATTATATGGTGTTTTAGCTAATGCTCAAAACCCTGAATTCCAAAAATTATATCAAGAAAGTGGAATTGACACAGATAAAGATTTTTCACTTTTTATCGCTGATGTTAAAGATGGATTTACTCAATTAATTCAACACATGGCTTTAACTGAAGAGGAATTTTACGACCTCCTTGTTAGAGCAAATGATATTATAGATGGCAAGGCTGAACCTTTAACTAAAGATGAACAAGCAACTCTCATGAATAGAGAGATGACCACAGGTAGAGTTTTTGGTATGTCAGAACCTCCTGTATCTGAAAAAGCTGCTAATAATAATTTTGTTTCTTACGCTCCTGATGAAAATGGTAGCATTGATAAAAGAGAGCAAGCTATTATTAATGCTTACGTTGGAGAATATCAAAGATTAATTACTTTACAAACTGAACTTAATAATTTACAAGAGCAAAAAAATACTTTGGCTTAGGATGGAGTAAATTTCACAGAAGACGAAAGTAATGCTTTAAACAAACAAATTGAGAAGCAAAAAGAAGCTATTTAGGCACAAATAGATTTGATGTCTGAAAGAGAGCTTACTCTTTCTAATGTAAATGATAATTCTGCTATAGGTAAAACCATTTTGTCTGCTAAAGGTAATGAAGATTTATAGGCAAAATTAAAGAGAATTGAAACAAAGGGCGAAGTTAAAGAAGCTAAAAATATTTCGAGTGTTACAACCGCTGTCAATACTTCTCAAACTAAAGATTTGAGTCAGATGTTAAAGCAATATACGGAATTGCTTGGTTTGAGGAACAAATTAAAAGATTCTGATTTAAAAGCTGAAGGTTTAACAGGAGATAAGCAAACCGCTCAACAACAGTTAAGTCAAACTCTTCGTGAACAAATAGAAAATCTTGAACAAATTTTAACTATAAATGGGCAAATTGTTGATTCTAAAACTCTTGAAGAAGAAATTACTAAGGCTACTTATTTAACTGAAAGTGAAAGAAAAGAAAAGCTTGACGCTTTAAGAAAAGCTACTAATGAAGCAGCAAGGACTTCTGCTACTACTGATGTTAAATATGCTCAAGCGGCAAGAAATAATAACCCAACTCTTCAAAATACTTTGACTGGTTATTATAGAAACCTTGAAGAACAAGGTAGAATTGAAAGAGAAATTGCTAGAGCAGAAAATAAAGGAATGTCTTTAACTGGAAATGCAGCTATTGAAAATAAATCCTTTATTCATTCTTTACAAAGTCAAAAAAATAATTTAGCAAATCAATATAAATATGATGAACAAAAGAAAACTTTAAATGGTATTGAACTAACAGAAGAGCAAATTAACAAATTAGAGCAAGAAAGAACTCGTATCCTAAATAATAATCAGATTGAAATGGATAGAGTTGGAGATTCTGTTAATCAAACCAAAGGGTTTTTAACTCAACTTAAGGATAATTTTAAAGATAGCTTTTCTCAAATTGGAATGGCTATAATGCAAATATTTTCTTTCCAGTAGATATAGAAAGTATTTAATGATTTTATTTCTGCTACTGAAAGACTTGACTAGAAAATGGTTGACCTTCAAATTGCAAGTGGTTATACCAAGAGTAATATTCACGATATGATGCTTGAGTTTAATGACTTGGCAAAAGAAATCGGTAAAACTACTGAAGAAATTGCTGAAGCTGCAAACGATTGGCTTCGTGCTGGTTACGAAGGACAAGAAGCATCTCAATTAACTAATGCTTCTATGCAATTAAGTACGCTTGGTATGATTAATAGCGCTGATGCTACGAGTTATCTGATTAGTGTGCTTAAAGGATGGAAGTTAGAAGCAACCGAAATTCAAGGAGTAGTGGACAAATTAACTGCTGTTGACATGCAGGCCGCTATAAGTGCTGGTGATTTGGCAGAAGCTATGTCTCGTGCTAGTAATTCTGCACAAATGGCTGGTACAAGTTTAGATAGATATATTGCGTATCTTACCACTATTACAGATGTAACTCAAAAGAGCGCTGCGTCTGTTGGTGAATCTATGAAAACGGTTTATGCACGTTATTAGAACATTGCCGCTGGTAAATTTGTAGCTGCTGAGTCTGATATTGAAAGCGAGAATTATAATGCCGATGAATGGGCTAACTTAAATGATGTTGAAAAAGCTCTTGGTGCGTTGGGTATTAATATTAGAGATTCTGTATCTAGCTTTAGAGACTTTGATGATATTATGGATGAAATTGCTAGCAAGTGGAATACATATACAGACGTTCAAAAATCTGGTATTGCTACTTCTCTGGCTGGTGTAAGACAGCGTGAAAACTTGCTTACCTTGTTTGAAAACTGGGATGCTGTTGAAAAATTTGAAGAAATTTCTACTAATGCATATGGCACTGCTATTGAAAAAATGAAGTCTTATACTGATAGTGTTGAAGCTGCCAAGAATAGAGTTACTGTTGCTCTTGAAAAGTGGGTTTTGGCTCTTAATCAGTCTGATACTTTAATTTGGTTCTATAATGCTGTTGCAGAAGTTTCTGATAATCTTGTAACATGGGCGGGAGCTATTTTACTAGCAATTGCTGCAATGAATTCTGTTGGTTTTGGAAGCACTATGCAAAATGCGTGGTCTAAATTTGTCTCATCTTGTATTAATGTTTCTATGAAACTTGATAAAATGAATATTTCAACTCAGGGATATTTTACTCAAGGCGGAAGACAAAGTTTAGGAGAATCTTTAAAAGCAAATTATACTGAATCGTTTAATGTGGCTCTTAAAGAGAATTACGCAAAAAGCTTAACTAATACTATTAATAGTTTAGATAATTTAACTGATAGTACTAAAAAGATATTGGTTGATGGTTATGTTCCAATGCAAAATTCTATGCTTAATTACAATACTAAAATAAAAGAAAATATTGCCAGTATTTTAAAAAACACTGCGCTTACCGACGAGTAGGCGGCATTACAGCTACGAGAAAATTTGGCTGACCAAAACAACGCATGGGTAAATGCTATGTTGTCTACTATAGATTAGGAAGAGCTTCGTTTAAGGACTGAACAAATCACTCAAGGTCAAAGAAGCTTGACTGATGAAGAAAAGCTTTAGATAGCCACAGAAGAATTGGCAAGAAGACGTAATGATGCGGCAGTCAAAACTGTTGCAGATGATTTAGAAGGCTCTTCTAGGATAAGTCCTCAAAGAGCGGCTTTAAAAGGTGGCGCAACCATGGTTGGGTCTGGTCTTGGTGCTTTAGCTGGTATGGCTATTGGAGAAAATCTTCTCGGTGGTGGTTGGGCAACTTCTTTAGGAACCATGATAGGTATGGGTATTGGCGGAAAAGCCACTTCTACTATAGCTCTTACATTTGTTGATTCTATGAAAGCAGGAGGTTCTATTTTTACTGCCATGAAAGCACTTCCAGCAGCTTTAGGACCTGCTCTTGGTATTGGAATTGCAGCTTTAGCTATTGGGGCTGCTTATGCTTTATATAAAAAACATCAACAAAAAATGATAGAAGAAGCTAAAACTGCTTTTACAGATGCAGCAGAGAAATTAACTAACGCTAAATCTTTACAAGCCACTGCTTAGAAATATGACGAGCTTTCTAAGGGTGTTGACTCTTTAGGAAGAAATGTTTCTCTTACCGACGAAGAATATGAAAAATTCCTTGATTATAGTAATCAATTAGTAGAAGCATTTCCTGAGTTGCGCGTTCGCACGGATGAAAATGGTAATGCTATTGCTGATATGGGCAACGAAATGGAAACCACTTCTGATAAAGTTAAGCGGTTAATAGATTCTTTGCAAACTTTAGCGGATTAGAGAATGGTTATGGGCTCTGATGGTGAAAAAGTATTACAAGATACCTTAGATACTGCGACCCAAGAATATAAAGATGCACTTTCAGATTTGAATAACGCAAGGTCTGATAAGGCTAATAATTATACCGATGTAACAGCTTTAGAACAACAAAGAGAACAAGCGCAAAAAGAATTAGACAGAGCTCGTAAAGATTATAATGATACTGAAATAAAACAACTTTAGGATGAATTAACCAAAGCAGAAAATAGGTTGGCTGATTATCAACAAAGACGAGCCAATGGAGAGAAAAATTTAAATGATGTAATAGTTGTTGCTTAGGACAACGTTAATAAAGCTAGAGAAGCTTATGAATATAAAGTTGGACATCAAGACATAAATTCTCTTGAAAAACAAGTTGCAGACCTTGATATAAAAATAAAAGAAGCGCAAGCTGAAAACAACGCTGGTGAAGCCGCTGTCGATGCGGCTCAAAACGCTTATGATAGAGCTATTATACGTGCAAAAGAAACTTTAAGTGAATCTGGTAAAGCTTACGCAAGGCTTATTGGGGCATATGATGATGTTGATAATGTAACGAGTAATTTGTTTGATAATGCTATTGGGTCTATTGATGCTGTTGATGCAGCGGGAAATGCTTTATCTCCAGAACTTTATAAACAAAAAGTTAGAGATATGATTAATTCCGTAAATAGTCTTGTTTCTGATGAAACAGCAAAAACTTTAATTGAGGCAACAGATGAAAAAATAAACACTGATATGACTGTTGCAGATGCTAATAAAGCTAGAACACAATTAAAGGAATATCTGGAAGATACTTTCCCGAATATTGAAGATGACGAAAATTTGATGAAAATTGTGGTTGGAATTGGATTTGAAATCGTTGATGGTGAAATTGTTGATAAATAGAACATAGCACAACAATTTAAAGATAAATATGGATTTAGTAAACAACCACGGGGTATTACAGAGGATTATTTTAATTCTCTTACTGTTTCTCAAGGTCAAAAATTGTTTAATTGGATGGGTACAGATGGTTATTTCTCTAATGGAGTGAATACAAATCAAAGCATTGTTAATTCCATGTTTTATGCAGATAGAGAAACTCTTACTAAATTAACTGGTGATAATGGTTTAATTAACAAATATCTTGAAGATATGAATGCTATGAATGACCTTGAAGCTAAGATTGATGAAGTTTTTAACGGTGATAAATACGATTTAAAGAACTCTAATCTTAATGAACTCTTTGCTGAATTTCCTGAAACTGTTAGAAACAGTTTGAGTCAAGTACAAGAAGCTCTTAATAATGGAGACATTGATGAAAATGGATTGGCTGATTAGTTAAGGGCAACTTATGATAATGCTTATTCTACTGTTTTGGATGAGGGCAAAAAGATTGCTGAAACTATGTCTTCAGAATATTTTTCTGACTTGGAATTACCTGATGGTTATATTAAATCTTGGTCTGAATTAAAAGAAGCTTTTTCTGATGTTTCCAATATTTTTGACCAGCTTGCAGATGCAAGAGAAGAAATGGCCTCTTCTGGTAGATTAAGTATTGAAACTACTCTTGAACTTCTTTCTACAAATGCTGATTATATTAATGCTTTGGAGATTGAAGGAGAGAACATTGTGCTTAAAACTGATGCTGAAGAAATAATGAACAAAGTTAGACTTTAGACTATTGCTGTTAGTTTACAAGCACAGATTCAAGAAGATAATTTAAGAGTTGCACAATTAAAGAATCAACTTCAAACTTTAATGTTGTCTGGTACTTATATTGAAACTTCTGATGCTTTGGTTGAATCTACCAAGGCTAAAGTTTATGCTTATGATTCAGAAGGAGAAGCTCTTGCTAATTTAGCTAATCAATATTTAACGGCTGCGAATGCTGCTTCTTTGCTAAATAGAGCTCAAAATGGAGAAACAGTAGATATAGGCAGTGTAAAAGCTGTTAAAACTATTAAGTACACTCCTACAGATAAATCGGCTTTGGAAAGTAAGACTATTGATTTGTCTGGTAATACTGAAGCTCTGCAAAAATAGATTGAAGGTACTAAATCTGAATTGAAAAGTTTGGTTGGTAGTTTTGATGAAGTTGTTACTACAGACAAAACTGGCAAAGTTACTGGTTATGATGTTAAATTTAAGACTCATACTGATAAAGATGGAAATATTCATTATGATGAAGGTAATATTGCTATGCGTGAGCACTTGCTTTATAGTGTTTAGGACATGCTTGAGTCTGGTAATTTAGCTAAAGCGTTCAAGAAAGGTTATACAAAACCAATAAAGAATGCTGGCAAAGCTGCGAAAGACACTAAAGATAAAGTTCTTGACCTTCTCAAAGCTTATGATTCCTTAATCGACAAAGAATGGGAAGCGATGAAAGTATTTGATGAAAATACTTTAACTCCTACTGGGTATACTAAGTATTTTGAAAAGAAGAGAGCGAGTCTTGAAAAATTAGCAGCTTATTATGAAGGTATGATGCAAAATACCAATCTCACAGAAGAAGAGAGATTAGATGCAGAAAAGAATTATATTGAGAATCAAAAAGCTATTAATAACCTTGATGATGAAGAGGTTGAAGACAAGTATAAGATTCTTGAATTATATGGAGCTTCTATTAATTCTTTGATTTTGATGAAGCAGCAATTAGTTAAGACTTCTGACACATATGAAGAACTTCTTGAGAATCAGAAAGACCTTAATAATCTGCTTCAAGACGAGATTGATTTGCGTAAAGAGGTTTCTGAATGGCAACAGAAGTTAAGTGACCGTGAACTTGATTATGTAAAAGGAAGCGCGTGGAGTAATAGTTCTGCTTATGATGCAGCTATGAACGCTTCTCTTGCAGAAATTGAAAAGTAGATTGAAGCTACTAAAGCTTCTATTCAATTTAATTTTAGTCAAGCTGTTTATGGTTATATGACTGAAGGTATGAGTGAAATGGAAGCTCGTGCTCATGTTGCATTTGGTAATAGTGATTATTCCAAGGCATATCGTGAAGCACAGCAAGAATATCTTGATTTAATTGACTCTAAGACTGAATATGTTGTTAATAGAACTTCTGCACAAATTGAAGAACTTTCTAAGAAGCTACAACTTCTTGAAGATTCCAAACCTCAAGAGTGGATTAGAATTTCTGATATTGAAAGCTACTATGCAAGTAGGAGCACTTTATTGCAAAATCAAGTTAGTGTTTATCAGAAGGCGTTGGAAGATGTGTCTGATTTAACTGATGAACAAATTAAAGACCTTGTTGATGGTTTGAATGAAGCTACGGTTGCTTTACATGAAGCCAAGATAAATGCTTTGGAAGATAAGACCGAGCTTCAAGAAAAACAATATGATGCGATTGTTTATAGAATTAATCTTTATAAAGATGAATTACAAGATGCTATTGATGCTATTGAGTAGGCTTATGAAGATGAGATAAAGCCTTTGGAAGACGCTAATAAAGAACGTGAAAGGGCAATAGAACTTGAAAATCTTCTCTTGGCGAAGAAAAACGCCAACAAAGAGAAGGAGAGAGTTTATCGTTAGGGCCTTGGTTGGGTGTTCGAATCCAACCCAACAAAATTGCGTGAAGCTCAAAAAGACCTTGATGATTTCTATAAACAAGACCGCCTTGATGACCTCAACAATACAAAAGATACAGAGCAACAAATTCTCCAAGACCGTATAGATGCTTGGGACAAATATCTTGAGCAACTTGAATGGGATTATAAGGAATATGAACGTCTTGAGAATGAACGCATATTGAAAGAGCTTATGAATGCGAACTCCGAAGAAGAGATTCGTGCTCGTATTACAGCGGATATGCAGAAGTTTAATTCTAATGTTCAATAGAACTACAAGAATTATACTACGATATTCCAAGACAACTTACTTACGCCTTATCGTCAAGCCAATGAACAATTAGCAGAATTGCGTAGACAAAGACTTGAATTATTAGACACTTCTGATTTCTATAATAAGAACAATAATCAAAATGGGTATATTAAAGAAGATGACCTGAACACTTATGATTTCTCTGACCTTGACATGAATACAGACTATGCTGCAAAAATGTTGGCTGCAAGGGATGAAGGAGAATTTAAGAAATGGGCTGCTTACCGTGATGAAAAAGCTCGTAGAATGGGCATTACTCTTGATGGTAGTGGTTATGGTTATGATAAAGCTGGTAACAAGTTTAGATATCAAAGTAATGATGAACTTTATCAGCAATGGCTGTCTGGACAGGGAAGGACCAATTCTTCTAATAATACTCCAAATAGAGTTACTTCTACTTCAAGCAATTCTAGTAGTTCTAATAAAAATAATTCTGGTAGTAGTTCAAGTGGGTCTAATAAAAACACTCCTACAATTGTTAAGCCCTCTCAAGGTGGTAGCGCAAGCAGTTCTTCTTGGGGCGGAAGTGACATTGGTACAGCAATGCTCAATGCCAAGACTTCTGAGTAGTTCTGGCGTTTGGCAGACCAAAGAACTGCTAAAATTAAGCAAGCGAAAGCTGCTGGACAAGACACAAGTAAATGGCCTACGAACCAACAATTGTATGACCAGTGGTTGAAGTTGCATCCTAACACTAACAAATCTGGATTTACTGTAACTCCTTATGCTACTGGTATTGAAGAAGGGCCAGTAACTTATACAGGACTTGCGATGTTACATGGTACGCCTTCTAAGCCTGAGTATGTCTTAAATAGTGACCAAGCTTATAATTTGTTACGCAATATGGCAACCACGAGACTTCCTGAGATGGAACGCACTGGAACTGACAATAATTGTGGTACACAGTATATTGTTCAAGGTGATGTTGTACTTGAAGGAGTTAATGACCCTGCCAAGTTCTGGAGTGGAGTAACTACAGCAATGGGGTCAAGGTGGAATGTAACTCGTAAAACCAGAGGATAAATTTACCAAAAATAAAATTTTCAAAAAGAGGATAAAAAATTTGGAAAAGTTTATTGACAATTAAATAAAAATAGCTTATAATAAGAGCAAGAAAAAAGGGGTGTGGTGTGGAACAAAAACTCGCCACACCTCATCCCTTAGACGAAAAAATAACGAAAGGAGTTAAAAGAAATGATATATAAAGCATCTTCGCTAAGTCCAAACTTGAATGAAATAGATATTTTATCTACCGCTCGGAACCCATTTTAGGCTTAGGTTAACACCCTTGGAACATCTGTAAAAGCTTATTCTATCAATTTTTTGTCGGGAGATGGCGCTACAATGATTCTTAATTAGCCTTCTCAAGCACTAGGACAAGAAATTAGGAATAAAGAGTAGCTTTCTTTAAATTTAACCGTGGATTCTTCTGGTAATTTTGTTACTTTTAAAGAAGAAGGGAAAAAAGGATTATCAACGACAGCTTAGTGTGAAGAAAATTAGTCTTTTCAAAACGGAAAAGATTATCAATGGAATATTAGGATGTATGAAAATCATTCTCCAAGGACAACAGACGAAGACCCAACAACTTTAGTTTGCTCTGGTTTTACCGTTGGTTCTACTACTTCTGTTATTTGGGTGGATTTAAGTGGCATTAGTAGCGAAGAAACTAAGAAATTAGTTAAA
Source organism: uncultured Clostridium sp. (assembly GCA_900553365.1). Lineage (GTDB taxonomy): Bacteria > Bacillota > Clostridia > TANB77 > CAG-508 > UMGS1781. Next base: position 81,283 of record USDL01000001.1, on the reverse strand, counting down.
GACTAGCTTAAATATGATAGATGGATAGAGATATCTGCTTCAAGTAAAAACGATGGCATGATGGCTATCACTCTTCCAAACAAAGATAATTTGGCTTATCCTACTACTTGGCCTTATAGAGAACGTAGACAAATTAACTGGGTTTATACAGATTTAGGTTGGGATAAAGATGTTATAAAAATTGAACTCACTGAATCTTTTACATATAATTATACAAATGGTAAAACATTTACTCTTTATAACGTTTCTGATTAGCATACTTTAAATAATTTTTATGTCGAGCCCAATGATGATATTGAATTAGGCAATTATATTTCGTTAAATAACGATGATAGTGTAAAAAGGAAAATTATTGGATATGGGCAAGAAACTGGCGAAATTAGATTATAGGAAGGTTTTGTGACCGTTCCTAAAAATGGAGATACTTATAAACTTTGGACAAAAGATTTGACTTCATCTTCTTCGCAATTTTCGCAAAAAACTTACCACAGTTCTGCCGAGAGAAAAGTAGGTGGAGCTCCTATTACGAATCCAAATTTTAAAATTATGACTTCTTATTGGAATAGTGAAGCAGACCATCAAATTTTTGTTCAGCCAAATATAAATATTAAATCAGATACTTTAAACCCTCCTCAAATTGTTTGGGAAAATGGCGCGAGGTTAAATATAACACAAAAAATTAGTACATTAGGACAATATGTTGCAGGGAAGAAAACTGATATTACTTTTAATAAACTTGATAATACTCAATGGTTGTTAAAAGGAAATTGCAAAATTGCAACTCAAAGTACAGGTGATATTTAGCAAATAATTGTTCCTCAAACTGATTACACAGTTTATACTGATTTTATGGATTCTATTCCAAATGCTGTTTTATATGCTCGACAAGCGCCAACATTAGGGATTAAATATAAAGATTACCGTGAATTGGATTTGGAAAATATACCGTATATAAGTATTGACTAGTCTGTTCCTGCTCCATGGAGAGATGTGGCTTTTTTGGGTACATGGGATTCTATAAATAATGTTGAAATTAAATATTATCATTATTATTTATATTCGATTGATAATTATAATAACGAAACTTTAATTGCTGAATCTGATGATATTTACGACTCTTCTCTTGAATGGAATTTTAAAGGTTTTGAGACAAACAACTTCTATAAAGTTAGAATAACCATTCATGATAAATATGGTAAAGCATATAGTGAAGAAAATACTTTTTATATTGAATATGCAGTTTATAGCTCTGTAGTTCCTTTGGCTAATTCTTTGATTTGTGATGAACAAGCCATAAAACTTGAAGTAGTTAGTCCTGTTTATGTTATTTCTACAGATAAAGGCACAGAAAAAACAATTACTTCGAATGATGTGTATTTAAGTAGTAATTTAAAATATTATTACGCAGACACAACTTCTGGAAGGGTGTTAAATTACACTCAAGTTGCAGATGCAAACAACACCCCCATTTAGATTCCAGAGGTGTTTTCTTTTTTTACAAGATTTAGATTTCCATATATAACTTCTGATAACAAGGTTGGTTTCTTTAATAACATTACAGGAACTGATTTAAAAACATTAATGGAAATTGCTCATGCAAGTTATACTCAATTTTATTTAAGTTAGGTAGACACTGTTCTTTATAATGAACTTTATTCTACTTTATATACAAGACAAGACAATCAAGCTCTTGCAGATGCAATTCCACTTTATCCTGACGGAATTTCTATTGTTTTGTATTCAGATGAAACTACTCCTATAAAAGACAGTGATGGTAAAATTGTGTATTATACTTTAAGTAGTTATACAATGTCTTCCACTAAAATTGTCGTAGAAGAGAAAATTGATACTCCTGTTACATCTTTTGACCATTATGTTTATTATGATAAGGTTACTAAAGATGAAATTGGTTCGTCAACTTCTTTAAATAATGGATAGCTTGATAGACGTTCGATTTATCTTTCTATTTTCTCAGATGAAAATTCTGCGGATGAATACAAAAAATTACTTTCATATAATAAAGAAACAGGAGAACTTGTTATTGAAAGTAGTTTAAAGAGCGATAGTTATAATAATCTTAATTATAAAGCATACACTCTTAAGTCTGCAAATAATTATATTCCACTGCCATCTTCTACATCAGGTGATATATCTCTTGGCGGAGATGTTTATACTGTAAAAGTTGGAGGATTGGATTTACTTCTTGTTGACGAAAAAAATAAAATAATTCGTAAAAATCCTAATATGCTTAAAATGCAAGTATTTAAAAATGGTTCAAATGAACCTTTGGCTTGTTTTAATGGGGGCAAATCTACCAGTTATGATATACAAAGCATGTTAAGTAATATGACTGTTCCTGATAAATTTGGTTTCGCTCTTCAATACAAATATACAGATTCTAACAAAACTACATTAAAATATATGCTTGTAGAAAAATTTAAAGAAGAACCTGATTACATGGATTAGAATATGGTTTATATTTTAACTAAAGATATTGTTTTTGCTCCTTTCGGGAAAGAAGCGAAAACTTATTATGTTGGTCAATATAAATATATTGTTAATGCAGATGGTTCTGCTGATTGGATTCTTTAGGTTGATACAGAATATTTGTACCTTGATGAAAGCGGAGATTACAAAGATGAAGATGGCAAAGCTATTGATGTTGTAATTGATAAAGATTTGACTGAAGGAGAATCTACTGGTGGTGGTTAGACTTATACTTCTATTGCTACAAATTAGTATGATACTATTTTAGCTAATGCTATAGCGGCAACAAAAGAAAATAGAATTTTTACTACAAATGAATATAATGAAGCGTTGGCAAATTATTTATCAGAACATAGCGAGGCTTACATCGGCTTTGCAATAAACGAAGCTGGAAATTCTATGTATTCTGAAAATGGGGTAATACAAAGATATAAGATTAACTCTTATACAGGAAATGTGTTAACTATAGAAAAAACCCTTCCTTACACTGGAACAATTTATGCGTATAGGATTTATTCTCGCAATTCAGAGACGGGGAATTATACATATGAAATAGCTTTGACTGTTGGACTTACAGACAAAGGGATTGTTCCCAAAACATCTTTAGTGTATCTTTCAGTGACGAATGGCACAACAACATTAATAGATAAAAAGAAAATTTTAACCTATACCGCCGATAAAAAATTAACTATTGAGGGTGGAGTTTCTATTTTACTCTCTGATTCTGACCTTAATTCTTTAACTTATACTGCTTATAATTATATCAGCAATACTTACACTGAATTGGGGAAAACTGGTGATGGTAAAATTATTGCAAGTGACCCAACAGGAGGTACTGTTAGTGGGCCTGTTAAATATCGTTGGGGACCCAAAAACGGGTCAGGAAAAGAAGAATCAGATTATATTTGGATGCCTGATTCTCAAGCTGTTAAACAAACTAATATGGCTTAGATTTCTTAGAGATGGTTTGATTTTAATTTAACAGTAGATAATTCTAAAGAAGTTCCTGTTAATTGTTCTATTGTTTTAGTTACAGAATAAAGAAAGGAGGATAATTAATGAATATTAACAGCTATATTTATTATGCGCCACGGTTAGAAATTCGAGATGTTGGTATTGATACCGATATTACAAAATCTCCTGATACTATTCGTAAAGAAGTTACTGCAAAATTGAAAGCTAATCCTTATTCTTCGCCTTTGTCCTCCGACTTGATTTTGTACAATAAATTTAATTTGAAGGATTAGGGTACTGGAACTTCAATTTTAGCTTATTATTTTCAAAGTTTACTTGGGTCAAATGGTGCTCTTTCTGTTTACAAAAAAGCTCCCGAAGATAGCTTTTATACATATATTTGTGATATGTATGGTAACTATAGTATGTTGGATTATAATATTAAAGCCAATGCATTTTATCATTATTTAGTTGCTTATCGTCAAAGCAGTGGGTCTTATAAAATGTATGAGGATACCATTGTAAATCTTGACGGTACAACCTCTCCCGCTTATATTTCTACTAAATGGGATTCTTGGACTATTTGTGATATTGAAGAGACTGAAACTGAAAAACTTTATGTTAAAACTGGCAACATTTGGAAACTTCGTTATAATATGGACAATGGAGAGTTAACTCAAAATAATAGCATTTCTACTTGGGATACTTTGGGACAGTTTCCAAAATATTCTAAAGGTAAGAAAGATTATATGAGTTCTACTGTTACTTGTTTGTTAGGTGATATTTCTGACTATTCAGAAACAGAAGCTATTACGAAAGAAGAAAATGGTTCAAGTATTACAACCTTCAAAGTTAAAACTGCAAATGGTTATACAGAACGAGTTAATAAAGAAGATATGTATTCTCGTGAAGTAGAAAAATATAATGCTTGGAGAGAATTTATTAATAATGGTAGTTTAAAATTATTAAAAGATTACAAAGGAAACTCTTGGGTTATTCAAGTAACTTCTGCTCCTACTTATAATATAAATATGCAATCTAATCTTTTGCAAACAACAATTTCTTTCTCTTGGTAGGAAGCTTTAGACGTAGATTCGATTTCTATTGTTTCAAGTGCCAGATAAGGAGGAAATATGGCTGATAATATTTTTGGCGATGTGTTATTAAGGGATGAAAATGCTATTCCTTTTAACACTTTAAAAAGAATACTTGAGAGACCTGTAATTCATTCTCGTTATAGACTATCTATTCTTACTCCTGATGAACAAGTATCATATATTATTCCAGAAAGCGATATTACTTTAGATGGCTTAAATTATACTGAATCTTATCAAAATGGGCAAAGAAGAAGTATTACAGTTACTTTAGCAAACGAAAATGGACAATATACTCCTAATATTAATGGTATTTGGGTAAATACAAGATTTGGATTTGATGTGGGTATTCAATATCAAGATACAACTATCTGGTTTCCTAAAGGAGTTTATATTTTAGGAGATGTTAGTTTGACAAGGGATGATTCGAACAAAACTATTCAACTTCAACTTTCTGATAAATATGCTGTTTTTGAAGGTAAAACAGGTACTCTTGAGACGGCGTATGAAGTTGAATTGGGTAGCAATATTATTGATGCTGTTAAAGGGGTTTTAAATTTTTCTCTTGGAAATGGCTATATCTTAGATTATAAAGAACCTATTTTTGACCCAAGTTTTATTGGATTGAAAACACAGCAAACAATTAGAGCGGAACAAGGAGAGACTTTGGGTTCGATTTTGGATGCTTTAGCAACACAATTATCTGCTGAATATTATTATAATACAGTTGGTAATTTATGTTTTTATCCAATTAACGAAACAGTTGATGACTCTGTTAAACCTGTTATTTGGACTTATCCCAAGCTTAGTAGAGATTTACATAATATGGATTTGCAATATCAAAATGAGCAAATTATTAATTGTGTAAAAGTAGTGGGAGATAGTGTGGATTCTACTATTTACACCGCTACGGTTACAAATAATAATCCTTCTTCTCCTATTTGTGTGGAACGTATTGGAAGGCGTATGGATGCTCCATATACATCTTCTCAGGTGTGGAGTGATGACTTAGCTTATGATTTGGCAAATTATTATTTGAGAAAATCAAGTTTTGTAGGAGTGCAATTTTCTGTTTCTGTTAGTTTCAATCCAATTTTGACAGTAAATAATTTATGTGAAGTTGAAGATGAATTTTTGTCTTTACAACGAGAAAAGTTGTTAATTACTTCTATTTCTTATAATAGTAAAGATGGTAAAATATCATTAAGTTGTTGTAATACTTCTGACTTACCTACTAATACATCCGAGAAGGAAAGTCAAGGAGAGAAAATAAGATGGTGATTTATGATAAATCAAAATAACAATTATGACCAATATGCAGATGAAATGCTGAATAGAATACTTTAGTGCGTTACAGCAGAAATTAAAAGAACCTCACCGAGAATTGAAAGTGCTACGGTGACAAATGTAAATAGTGATGGTACTGTGGATGTTATTTTGCCACGGGAACCTGAAACAGAATTTACAAGAATTCAAAATCAAACTCCTTTTGAATTAAGAGAAGGAGATTCTGTTGAAATAATGCTTAAAAAAGGAAGTTTTAATAATTGCTGGGTTATGGCAAAACATGGAACAACAAAACGTTTTGGTGTCGATGATAATGGACTAACCGATTAAAAAATTTTTGCCAAGTACTTGACAAGATGAAAAAACTATGCTATATTTTATTCACAACCAAGGTAGGTTGATTTTTTTGAATAATTAGGAGATAGTAAAATGGTTAATAATCTTGCGTGTGAAGATTGTCGTTTTTTGGTAAAGTGCTCGGCGTATGCAAAGCTTAAGCCTTTTCTTGAGGACGCTCGAAGAGATTTGGGAGTTACTTTGACGTTTGAGGCTTGTAATGATTACAAGTCTATTGACGATGATGACAATGACAACAATGATGAAAATGAAAATTAAAAATTAAAAGACAAAATTAAAGGAGTACAAAAATAATGGCTACAAAAAATACTGACCAGATTCGTAGATTGACAAATAGCGTGACTCTTGCGGGTTATCTCGCTGATATTGAGTCCAAGTAGGGTGTGGACAAGAATGGTGTTGATTACATTCGTATTCGTGGGCAGATTCAGTGCGGCGAAGAAAGTGTAATGACTCGTTCTTTCACGTCTTTTATCAAGGCGAAGAAAGCTGATGGTACAGATAGTGAGAACTATGAAAAGGTTCTTGACTGGGTTAAAAAAGCAGTTCCTATGACTAAAGATAAGGAAAATGCCACTATGGTGAGACTTGTTGGTTCTCTTAGTGCAAATGATTATGTTGGTTCTGATGAACAGCTTCACGAAGGTACTCTTGCTTCTATGCAATTCTTTAATGATTTTGAAGAATTTGCTTGTGACCTTGATATCGAGGGATATATTAAGAGTATTACTGATGAAGAGCGTGGCTCTGAAGATGATAAGAAGCCTACTGGTAGAAAGCGTTTAAATCTCATTAGTATGGATTTTTATCATAACGCTCTTGATATTAAGAATATTATTATTCCCAAGGATTTTGTGGATGCTCTTGAAGATAATGGCTATGTTAAGGGTGCTACTGCTAAGATGTATGTTAGCTGGAAGCCCAATGAAAAGAGTGAAGCAAAGCCTAAGACCAAGGGTTTTGGTCAGCAGAGAGTAACTGAGGGCAAGAGCTATCTTGAAATGGTTCTTACTGGTGGTGATATTGCTTATGATGAAGATGAGCAGGAAGATATGATTATCACTCCTCAGATGTGTAAGGCTATGCTCAATGAGAGAGCAAGTCGTTTGAAGGAACTTGAGGGAGCAGGATATCAGGGCTCTAAGGGCAGTAATGGTTCTTCTGCACCTACGGGCTTTGGTAAGAAGGGTTCTGGAAAGATGTCTCCTGTTGTTGATGATGACGATGATATTCCTTTCTAATTTCTAATCGACAACTAAAAATAATTCAAAATTTTTAAAAGGAGACATTTAAATAATGGGTATTGATATTTTTAGCATTAAGCCTAATGTGGTCACTCGTGACCTTAGTGGTAAGAGTTTTCTCATTTATGGAGAAAGAAAGAGCGGCAAAACTACAAATGCTTGTAAATTTCCCAAGCCTATTTTGCTTGGTTTCGAAAAAGGCTATGGTTTCTTGGATGGCATTATTGCACAGCCAATTAACACTTGGAAAGAAGCTCTTGAAGTAAAGAAGCAGTTACTTAAAGATGCAGATGCGGCTGAAAAAGAAAATAGAGAAACAATCTTTAAAACGGTAATTGTTGATACTATTGATATTGCCTACGACCTTTGTGAGAAGTATATCGTAGACAAGGAAGGTGTAGATTATCTTGATGAGACTGAAAAGATGCGTGGCTATCGTGCTTTGTCTCGTGAGTATGATAAGTTTTTCCAAGAGATTGTTAAGGCTGGTTATACTTTGATTTGTATTTCTCATGCCACCACTAAGCAGATTAAGGAAAACGGTGAGAAATATGATAAGACTATTCCTACTGTACCCGACCGTGGATTCCTTGTTGTTTCTCGTCTTGTTGACGTAACTGGTTACGCTTCTTATGAAACTGATGAACAGGGTAATGTTCATTCCATGCTTACTATGAGAGGCAATAAGCATCTTGAAGCTGGTTCTCGTAGTCCTTATATGTCTGAATGTATTCCATTTACTTATGAAGCATTGCGTGATGATATGGCAAAGGCTATTGATAAACAAAAGGCTAATGGTGCGACAGTTGTTGATAATGAGGTTAATCTCTTTAAGGATAACGAAGTTACCGAAGATGAAAAGAAGAGCGTTGATGAGCTTATTGCTGAAATCGGTAGCTATGTAAAGGCTATTCATAATACTGGTAGTACAGAATATAAGAAGATTATTGCAGAGTATCTTGGAAAGGGTAAGAGTGTAAAAGATTGCGATGAATCTCAATTGGATATGCTTTTACTTATTCTCGATGATTTGAAGGATTACTGTACTGAAAATAATATTACAGTAGAATAAATAATTATTGGGGGATAGTAAAACTAATTACTATTCCCCTTTATTTTCCGTTTTAATATTTTAAGAAAGGAGTGAGGATTATAGCACCAAGAAAAAATAGAAAATGTAGTGTTTGTGGCAAAATGTTCCCTTTTGAAGAAATTATCACCGTAAATGGTAAAAATTATTGTTCAGTTTGCGGCAAATAGCCTGCCCATGATGCTAAAGATTACAGACTTTTAACAGATTATCTTTGGGATAACTTGGGTATGAGAGAGTGGGTTAACGCTTCTCTTGTAACCACTTATATAAAAAAGATAAAAGAAAAATATGGTTTGACTAATTCTCAAATTCTTTATACTTTATATTATATGTACGAGTATGCTGATAATCCAGCTCCTCCCATAAAGACAGAATCAGACATCTTCATGGTTGTACGTTATTTTGCTGAATCCAGAGATTTTTGGCAAAAATACAAAGAAATGAAGATGACTAAAACTGAATTAATTGAATATGTTTTAACAAAACAGCCTGTTGCAATAGATGTAGCTCGTTCTGAAATTATTAAAAAGCAGGAAGAAGAAGAGGAAAGACGTAATAAACGCAATCACAAGGAAGAAATTTCTGCTGAAGATATTATTGATGATGGAATAGTAAACACAGATTTTATAGGAGATTATAATTTTAGAAAAGATTTGCAAAAGCAAAAGGAAAAAGATAATATGTTTTTATCAGAATTACAAAGAGATGTTCAAGAAATAATGGCTGAACATCCCGAAGAATGGGAGGCTTAACTTGGCGGATTATAGAGATTATCAAAGCAAATCTGCAATTAAAGAAGTTCTTGGCTGTTTACTGTAGAATCCAACTTTATTAACAAGTAATAAAATCGACAAAAAAGATTTTGTTGAAGCTTTCCATCAACTTTTATTTGTAGCGATAAACAATCTTTTTTCTCAGGGTGCGGTAAAACTTGACCAATATATTATTGATGACTACTTAAAAAACAATTTGCAGTCTTTATATAATATTTATACAAGGAATAATGGCAATCTTTATGTTGAAAAGGCTAAAGAATTAGCTACGCCAGAAAACTTTAATACTAATTATCAGGAGATGAAAAAGTTTTCTCTTCTTCGTGCTTATCTTAAGTCAGGTATCGAAGTTGATGAAATTTACAATCCTGACGAAGAAGACCCTGAAATTGCAGATGAACAAAGATATCAATTTAGTCAAATGACTATTGATGATATACTTAATTATTTTAGACAAAAAGTATCTAATATTACTCAAGAATATAGTCCCAAAATTGGGCGTGATAGTGTTAAAGCTGGTAGTGATGAAGCTCGAAAGCAAAAAGAAGAATGGAAGAAAACTCCTGCTTATGGTTTATCTTACGCAAGTAATTATATGACTACCGTAACAAGAGGTATGCAACCACGAAGATTTACTGTTTGTTCTGCACGGACAGGTTTAGGAAAAACGAGAGTTACTATTGCCAATCTTTGTCATTCTTTCACTCCTAAATATTGGGATTCTAATGTTGGAGAATTCGTAAAAAATCCAAATGGTACTCAAAATGCTGCTCTTTATATTGGAACAGAAATGGAGCTTATTACAGAGATTGAGCCTATTTTATGGGCCTATATTGCAGATGTTCCTCAGCAACATATTATGACGGGTAAGTATGTTGGGGATGAAGAAGAAAGAGTTGATGAAGCTATTAGAATTCTTCATGAAGAGGGACATATTTATCTTGAATATGTACCTGACTATGATATCGGAACTTTAGAGAATGTTATTGAACAACACGTTCTTCAACATGGAATAACTCATGTTTTTTTTGATTATATTCATGTAACAACTGATTTGATTAGTGAGTTCCAAGCTAATGCCAAAGCAAGAATGCAAATTCGTGAAGACCAAGTTCTTGCAAATTTAAGTTTGAAATTAAAAGACCTTACTCGAAAATACGATATTTGCATTGATACTTGGACACAGGTTACGGGGGATTTTAAGAACGAGTAGAATCGTGACCAAACAATTGTGCGTGGTGCTAAAGCCATCATTGATAAAGCTGACCATGGAGCAATTTTGTCAGAGGTTACGAAGAAAGAAGAAAAATATTTAGAGAAAATTTTGAGAAGTAAATTCTTAAAATATAAGCCTAATAGATGTTTATCAGTTTATAAAAATCGTGGTGGAGAATACAATAAAGTTAAAATTTGGTTGTATATTGAATATTCTACAATGCGAGTTCATGATTTGTTTTGTACTGATTATGACTATGAACTTTTAGATATTCCTCAAACATTTACTCGTGTTGAAGAAGACCAAAAGGTTCAATTCTTTAACAACAAAGACTTCTTACGAAGTCAAATGATTAACGATGCAGTTGATATTGCTCAAACTGCCAAGGAAGAAGGAACTTTTGATGTTTTTGAAGATACGGAAGAAGTAACAAAAAAAATTAAAGAAGCTCTTGAAAATGAAGAGGACCCATTCTTAGAATCTCCTGAAAGCAGGAAATTTAGAATGGTAGAAGATGATGAAGATGACGAAGAAGAAAAGAAAGCTTCATCAAAAGAGGAAGAAGAAATAGATTATTAATAGAGGTTGTTTATGATAGATAAAGATGAACTGTTGAAGTTGGTAACAGAAGATGTGGTTATTAACATCATGGAAGAAAATGGTTCTCCTTTATATTCAACTTCTACAGATGGAAGAACACAACAAAAATGTCTTTGGTTTAAAACAATTTGTCATGGTGGAGATAGTCATAAACTATGTTTCTTTACTGAAAGCAAAGATTTTTTTTGTTATACAAATTGTGGACGAATGAATTTTTTTGAGTTTATTAAAAGAATTCGTAATGCTAAAGACGGAGAATTTTATAGCAAGGTAATTGTTTATATTGCTAAAAAAGTTGGTAAATCATTATCTCGAAGTCGTATTGGTTTTGGAAATGATATTTCACCAGAGTTGCGTGGACAATTATCTGAAATGGTAAAACAATCAGAAGATATTGAAAGAAGACAACAATTTCATGAAGCTAAAATTACGAAGTTTTATGATGATTATAAATGTCTTTTTAATTATTTTGATTGTAATACTTTTTATAAAGGTTGGATTGATGAAGGAATTAGTATTTCTTCTATGGAAAAATTTGGTATTGAATGGTATGAATATCAAAAATATATAATTATTCCTCATTATAATATAGATGGTCATTTAGTTGGTATTAGACGAAGAAGTTTACAACCAGAAGATTCTAAAAGAAAATATATGCCTTTGTTTATGACTGGTAAAGAATTTGACCATCCTCTTGGATTGAATTTATATGGTCTTTACGAGAATAAAGAAAATATAAAAAGATTTAAGAAAGCGGTTATAGTTGAGGGTGAGAAAAGTGTTTTAAAAGCAGACACTTATTTTAATGGTAAAAGTTGCGTAGTGGCAACTTGTGGCTTTAATGTTTCAGATTGGCAAATTAGGGCTTTAGAAAAACTCGGAGTAGATACAGTTTATTTAGGTTTTGATAAAGACTTTGATGATAAATATGAAGAAGTATATAAAGCTGACAAATTGTTATATGATAACTATTTAAGGTATAATGAACGATTAAGGACTTTAGCTCAGAGACTTGCTTTAAGCTTTAATGTCTTTCTTATTAAGGACACCAAAGGATTGTTAGATATCAAAGATTCACCTCTTGATAAAGGAAAAGATGTTTACAATCAATTAATAAAATTAGCAAAACCTGTTTATTCTTACGGGGAAAGGCAAAGTTCTACGAGTATATTTTTAAGAGGTAATTAATGGAAAAATTACTATGGGAGACAAAGTTTTAGAATAACTTTGATGATGAATATGATTTTCTTGAAACTATTTTAAAAAGCTATGATATTTAGGATGTAAAAAGTTTTCTTCATCCTGTAAAAAATAAGGTTATTAATGACCCATTTTAGATGAAGAATATGGATGAGGCTGTTTAGGTTTTTCATGATAATATTGATACAGACAAGAAAATTGTAATTAAGGTCGATTGCGATTGTGATGGATATACATCTGCTACTTTAATGAGTAAAATTATTGAGCATTTTAATCCTGAAGCTAAAGTAGAATATATTTTTAGCTTTAATAAAGAGCATGGATTAACTTACAAGATGTTAAGTGAATATTCAAAAGATGAAATCGGTTTAATTATTATTCCAGATGCTTCAATGATTTGTAAAGATGCGATTCAAATTGCTAAAAATTACAATTGCCCTATAATTGTGTTAGACCACCATTTAGTTGAAATTGAATATTTAGATACTAACACAGGTAAATGGATTTTAAAAAATGAAGCGGATGAAATTAAAGAAAAAGAGTCTGACAGAATTAAAGAAGATAGTTACATTAACTATTGTGTAGCTGTAAATGATACTGATGGTCACTATCCCAATCCTACTTTGTCTGGTGTGGGTGTAGTTCGCAAATTTGGTGAAGCTTATTGTGAAAAGTATCACTGTAGTGATAGTTGGCTTGATGAATATCTTGATTTAGTTTCTCTTGGTATTATTGCAGATAGTATGGATTTGAGAGACTTAGAAACAAGATGGTATGTACTTGAAGGTTTGAAAGTTGAAAATCAAAAGAATGATTTTCTTAATGAACTTCAAGAAAGAATGGCTGATGAAATTCACTTTGGTAGAACTATTACAAATGTCGGCTGGGTACTTGCTCCAAGAATTAATGGTGTAGTACGTTATGGTACAGAAAAAGAGCAAAGAGATTTATTCAGAGCTATGGTTGGAGAACAAGAAACTGTTATTTATCAACCAAGAAGAAAAAGAGCTACCGACCCGAAACCTCTTCCAGAAGAACATACACTTCAATGGGAGATGGCGAGAGTAGCTAATAATGTAAAGTCTCGTCAAGATACAGCCGTTCGTAAATTTATGGAGCAAATTGTTGATAAAATTGACAAACAAGGACTAGATAAAAATACTATTTTATTTGTCGATTGTACCGACATAGTTGATAAAAAATCTGTTACGGGATTAGTAGCAAACAAGATTGCTTCTAAGTATTTGCGTCCAGTGGTGCTTCTTAAGGAAAGGAGTATCTCAGAATTCGGTGGCTCCTGTCGCGGATATGATAAAGGAAACATTAAAAACTTGAAGGAGTTTTTAGAGCAAACTGGACTTATAAGTTGTGCTGGACATGAAAACGCTGCTGGTGTATTTCTTAAAAAGAAAAATGTTGATGAGGTAATTAAAAAGTGTAACGAAATGCTTCCTCTTGACCAACTTAAAACTATTTATCCAGTTGATTGGGAAATTCCTGCTAATGAAATGCAAGTAAGATTTGTAAAAGAAGTAGCTGAAAATTATGAAGTGTGGGGTAATACTGTCCCTACTCCTACTTTTGCAATTACAAATCTTCATATAAATGCTAGTCAAATTAATGGGTATGGCGAAACTAAGAGTTTTATTAGATTCCAGCATAACGGTATTACTTATATTAAAAAGTATTGTCCTGCTACAGAATTTGATATGATGACTCTTAAGGATAGATATACCTTTGGCGCTAATAAAAAGAATTTGGTAATGAATTTAATTTGCCAGTTCCAGTTAGAGTCTTGGGAAGACAAGATTTATCCAGAAGTTAAAATTTTATATTATGATGTTATGGAGGATAAAACAAATGAGACTTCTGATTTAAAAAGTAAGACTAAATCTGACGCTATTCTTAATTCTAAAACGACTTCCTTAAATGCAAAATCTACTACAGATTTTGATTGGGATGAAATTGAAAAGCCCAAGAAGAAAAGAGTAATGTTAGATAAAGATTTAGAAGATTTGGATTTTTAAGGTTGACAAATTAAAAGTAACATGATATAATAAGACAAAAATATAAAGGAGAGTAATGCCGTGTTTGTAGGTGTACATAATCACACAGACATAGGCTCCAATACGAGAGGTTTCCTTGACAGCACTAACACTGTCAAGGGTCTTCTCACATATACTTAGGAGCTTGGTCATAAAGGTGTTGCTATTACAGACCATGACTGTATTGCCGCACACGTTGAAGCATTAACTCAAATAGACGATTTGCGAAAGAAAAATCCTGATAAGTGGAAAGATTATAAACTTATTTTAGGTAATGAAATTTATCTTTGCAATCGAAAAAGTATTGAAGAAGACAAAGAATATATTTTTTATCACTTCATTTTGTTGGCTAAAGATGCCATTGGACATAAGCAAATAAGAGAATTAAGTACAAGAGCATGGATTGATAATTCTTTTACTTATGTTAATATTTGTACTCCAACTTATTATGAAGATTTGTTTGAAGTAGTTGAATCTGATAGAGGTCATATTATTGGTTCAACTGCTTGCCTTGGTGGTCGTTGTCCAAAATTAATTTTAGATTCTTATAAACAAAATCCTTTACAACCTGATTATAAGGGCGTCAAGAAATGGTTAAAAAGACTCGATAAATGTTTTGGGCATGGTAATTTCTTTTTGGAATTACAGCCATCAAAGAGTGAAGAACAAATTATTGTAAATCAGGCTTTAGTGGGACTGTCTGCTGAACTTGATATTCCATATATTATCACTACCGATAGTCATTATCCCAAAAAAGAAGATAGAAAAGTACATGAAGCTTTTCTTAAATCTAATGAAGATAGTGGTAAAGAACGTGAGGTTGGAGAGTTTTATGCTACAACTTATATGATGTCCGAAGAAGAAATTCATTCTTACATGGATGAATTTTTGACTCCAGAAGTTGTACAAAAAGGCTTAGATAATACCATGTTGATTTATAACATGGTTCAAGAATATACTTTATTCGCTAATTTGGAAATTCCTTATGAGCCAGATGATTTAACTGAACCTGATTTGGGTTTAGCTAAAAAATATTTTAAAGATATTCCTATGTTAGAGTGGTTTTTTAATTCAGATTACAATGCTGATAGACACCTTGTTAGAGAAATTGTTAAGCGCCTTGAAAAAGATTCTGATGAATTAGCAAATAAAGAAACTTATGATGCAATTCAAACATGTCTTGAGTCTATTAAAGCAAGTTCAGAAGCTAATAATGCTCATTGGTCAGCTTATTTGTTACAGACTCGTGACTTGGTAAATGCGTGTTGGGCTTGTGGTTCTTTAGTTGGTCCTTCTCGTGGTTCAGGTTTAGGATTTATTCTTTTGTATATTTTAGGAATTACTCAGGTTAATCCTCTGAGAGAAGATGTTCCTTGTTATCACTGGCGCTTTCTTAATCCTAAACGTGTTAGCCCATTAGATATTGACGTGGATTTTGAGAATGCTTATCGTGATGATGTTATTCACTATCTTCAACGCAAGTATTGTGGCGATGACCAGAGAGCAGGAAATCGTCGTGTTATGAAGGTTCAAACACTTTCTACGATGAAAGCTAAAGTTGCAATTCAAACTGCTTGTCGTGGTTTAAGTTATCCACCTGAAATTGGACAGATGTTAAGTTCACATATTGGTCAAGAACGTGGTATTCAGTTTACTTTAAAACAATGTTTTTATGGTGATGAAGAAAACAATTTACGTCCTGACAAAGAATTTGTTAACTTAATGACTAATGAGTACCCTGATGTTTGGGAAGTTGCTCAAAATATTGAAGGGTTAGTAAGTGGAGTTGGTTCTCATGCTGGTGGGGTAGTTCTTTCAGCAACAGACGTTGTAGACCATGCTGCTTTAATGAAGACAACGAGTGGAGATATTATCACTCAGTTTGACCTACACGCTGATGAAAAAGTATCTCTTATTAAATGGGATTTGCTTTCTATTGATGCTCTTCAAAAAGAACATGTTTGTATGAATCTTCTTATGGAAGACGGTAGGCTTGAATGGCAAGGTGATTTAAAGTCTACTTACGAAAAATATTTAGGCGTTTACAAAATAGAAAGGGATAATCCAGAAATTTGGAAAATGCTTAATGAACATAAAGTTATGTCATTTTTCCAGATGGAAAAACAAACTGGATATCAAGCTGTTGCAATAGGTAAACCTGAAAGTTTGGTAGATTTATCTGCTTTAAATTCAGTAATGAGACTTATGGCTCCTTCTCCACGGGCAGAAACACCTCTTGAGCGTTTTGGTCGTTATAAGAAAGATATCACTCTTTGGTATAAAGAGATGGATGATTATGGTTTGACTAAACATGAGCAAGAAGTTATTTGTAAATACGCTAAGAAGAGCTATGGTTTATTACCTAACCAAGAAGACTTTATGATGGCAGTTCAAGACCCTGAGATTGGTGGTTTTGATTTGCTGTGGGCTGATAAGCTTAGGAAAAGTATTGCTTAATTTTGGGCCGTTTATTTGGTGACAAGTAAAATGAAAAGGGCAAAATCGGTGAACCCTGTAAAATGGAAACATCGAGATAACTTAATAAATTGCGAAAGGTTATTAAGTATTGTAGAGCGTAGATGGTGAATAAATATAATCCATCCAAGAGTGTCCTTTAACTCGTTAGAGTTAATAATGTACGCCGAGCTTACAAGAAATTGTAAGAAGCAGAGATAAAAAGCTCTGTGATAACAAAACTGAAAAAGAATCCTAAAGCTTATGTTGAATTACAACAAGAATTTTATAAAAATATAGAAGAAAAACATCTTTCTTCTAAACTGTGTCATTATGTATGGGATGTTCTCATTAGTATGAATCGCGGTTACGGGTTTAATAGTGCTCATACATTAGCTTATTCAATCGTTGGTTTGCAAGAAGCTAATCTTGCTTATCATTATCCTGTTATTTATTGGAACACCGCCAATTTAATTTCCGATTCTGGCGGTGAAGATGGAAATACCAATTATGGTAAAATTAGTAAAGCCATTGGTAATATCAAAAAAGAAGGTGTTACTGTAGCATTACCTGATGTAAACCGTGTTAGATTTGGTTTCCATCCTGACGTTGAAAAAAACGAAATTGTTTATGGTTTAAAACCAATTCAAGGTATTGGAACTACTATTGCAAAAGCTATTATTAATAATCAAACTTATTCTTCGATGTGGGATTTTTACGAGAAGATGCAGAAATACAAGTCTGAATCTAAAGAAAATAAATTTGGTGATACAGCTATGATTTCTCTTATCAAAGCTCGGTGTTTTGATAATCTTGAGAAAAAAGATAGAAGAGCAATTATGGAAGACTTTATTAGATTTATCTCAAGTCCTGTTAAGTCGCTCAATATTTCTAACATTGAAGATTTGGCAAATCTTGATTTATTAACTGAAAATCAAAAAAAGTTTGAATTAAGATTATATAGATTTAGAAATTATGTTTTCCAGAAAAAATTCTTTTATAAACAAATAGGTAAAAGTGCAAGTACAGCTTATTATATCCTTGAAAATAAATTTGCACGGCCATTCTTTGAAAAATATTTTCTTAATGACATGATTGATAAAAAAGATTACGACTGGAGTGACGAGGGACAAAGAGTTGTTAAAAGAGGTAGTTTAGACCGAGTTTTTAACAAGCTCATGGCAGATTTTAAAGACGATATTTTAAGCGACCCTAAAATGCTTGTGGCTGTAAATGAAGCAAAATTTAAAGCTGTATGGGATGAAAAAGCTTCTGGAAGTCTTTCTAAGTGGGAAATGGATTCTCTTTGTATGTATTATCATGAACACGAACTTGCTCATGTAAACAAAGAAAAATATAGTATAGTACCTTTTGAAGAACAACCAGAAGAACCAGAAGTGGCTTATAAATATTATTGGCATGACCAAGAAAAAGCTCGCTTTGTTCTTAAAAGAATTTGTGGTACTGTTCTTGATAAAGATACTAATAGAAATACAGTTACATTATTGACTCCTGATGGAGTTTGTGATATAAAATTTTATAAAGGTCAATTTAATTTTTATAATAGGCAGATTTCTCAAATAAACGAAGATGGAACAAAAACTGTTCTTGAGAAATCTTGGTTCCAGCGTGGAACTAAACTTCTTGTTACTGGTTTTAGAAGAGGAGAAAACTTTATTCCAAGACAGTACAAAGATAGTTTATATAAACATTCTGTTCAGTTAATTAAAGGTATTGATGATAATGGAGACCTTGAAATGATTTCTGACAGAATAGATGTAGAGAGGGTTGACGATGAGTGTTGATACCGAAGAAAAATTCATAAAGATAAAAGCGTCTCATTCCAAGACCCTCTATCCGAGTGCTGGAATTGGGTCAGACGGTAAAAATTGGGGAATAGTTTCTTGGAATATTCTTGAAGTAGAACAAGGAAATCCTATCATGAGTGTTTATGGTGAAGTTACTTTTACAGGGGAATATACTGATGGAATTGACCCCAATTCTGCCTATGTATTGTTAGGTAAAGAAGTTGAACATCCTAAATATGGTGTTCAGTATCAATTAGTTTATTATAATAAAGATATTGATTTTTCTAATCAGAAGAATCAAAGAGCTTTTTTAAGAACTTTTTTATCAGAAGGTCAAATGGATGAGTTGTTTGCTGTATGCGATGACCCATTACAAGCTATTGCAGACCATGATATAGAAACTTTAAAGAAAGCTAAAGGTATTGGAGATTATATTTCTAATTGTATTATTGAGCGTTTCGAAGCCAGTAAAGATATGTCTACTGTATATTTAGAGCTTGATAAGGTTGGTTTTTCTCCAAACTTTATTTCTAAACTAATTGAAAAATATAAAGCTCCACAAAAGGTAATTGATATTGTAAAAAACAATCCTTATCAGTTAGTAAAAGATATTAAAGGAGTAGGATTTTTTACTGCGGATAAAGTGGCTTTAAGGTCAGGTTATAAAACTTATGACACAAAGAGAATTAAATCTTATATCTTATGGTATCTTGATGCCCAAGGAGAAGAAGGCCATTCTTGGGTGTCCGCTGGTGAATTAATGGGCTCGTTATATGAAGACCTTGGCGGAAAACAAAGTTTAATAGTAGAAGATGAAGATGGTAATCTTGTAAACAATGTTGGTAAAGCTATTAAAGAACTTCAAGATGAGGAGTTAATTCGTGTTGAAGAGGGCGATACTAAATCAGGTCGAAGAGTTTATTTAATGAGCTTTTGGAATCTTGAAAAAGATATTGCTTATCATCTTAAAAGATTACTTCAAGGTAATAATTATTTTGTTGCTAATGATTTTGAAGAGAAAATAAAAAGAGCAGAAGAGAAACAAGGTTTTCAGTTTACTCAAGAGCAAATAGACGGAATTAAGCTGGGAATTGAAAAACAAGTTTGCGTAATTTCTGGTTTAGCTGGTTCTGGTAAAAGTTCGTTAGTTACAGGTATTTTATCTGTACTTGATGACTATACTTTTGCTCAATGTGCTTTAAGTGGTAAAGCGGCGGCAAGATTACAAGAAGTTACCGGCAAAGAAGGTTTTACTATTCACCGACTTCTTGGATATACTGGTGGTTGTGGTTTTTCTTATGGAGAAGATAATCCATTACCTTATGATATCATTATTTTAGATGAAGTTAGTATGGTGGGTGGAGAAATTTTTCTCGATTTAATTAGAGCAATTCCCACAGGCAGTAAACTTTTAATGCTTGGTGATATGGGACAGCTTGAATCTATTGGTTCTCTTAATTTAGCTGCGGATATGATTAATAGCAAAGAAATTCCTACTGTTGAACTTAAAGAAGTACATAGACAAGCAAAGGCTTCTGGTATTTTAACTACCGCTTATAATGTAAGAAATGGTATTCAATTATATCAAGATACTGATTATGAAGGTGTTGAAATTCGCGGAGAACTGAAAGATATGGTACTTGATATTAGAAATGAAAAAGATGATGATAGAAAAGATACCATTGCTTATTTTGAAAAATATTTTAATAGCCCTCTTGTAAATGGTGACATTGAAAAAATTCAAATTATTTCTCCTGTGAAAGAACGTGGAGATGCTTGTGTTCACAATTTAAATCTTGATATTCAAAAATTAATTAATCCTGTTGATTTGAATGAATCTCGTCCAAGAATTTACGTTCAAAAGATGAAAGATGCTTCTGGAAATGACAGGTCTTTTTGGATTCAAGAAGGTGATAAAGTAATGTGTATTAAAAACAATTATAAAGTTTTTGATACAAGTGGAGCACAAACAGCTATGTATAATGGGTGGACTGGTGTAGTTACAAGTATTGATTATGAAAATGCCATCGTTGATTTCGATTTAGGAGATGCACCTATTATTTTAAAACACAAAGAAGTTAAGGAACATTTAATTCTAGGATATGCTTGTACTACTCATAAATATCAAGGTTCTGGTTGCCCTGTAATTATTGGAGTAATAGATTATAGTACTCCTCCAATGATGCTTTGTCAGCAACAGATTTACACTTTATTAACCAGAGCTAAGAAATTGTGTGTACTTGTAGCTCAAACTAAAGCCTTACGACGTTCTATTGATACAAATTTTGTTTCAACAAAAAGAACATTCCTACCTGAATTTTTGAAGTAGGAATACAGATAGCTTAGAGAATAGTATAATGTGCTTCATAGAAAAGAAGATGAAGAGCGTAGAACTTTAATTAGGCAACTAAAAGATTGGAAAGAAAAAGATGAAGTACAAGAGGAATAATTTTTATTATCCTCTTGACAACTTCATTTGATTATGTTATTATATGAATGATTCAAAGGAGTAACTATGAATCGAGAAGAACGTAGAGCGGTTGTAAAGAAGCTCACTAAAAAAGGTTTAACAAAAGAAAGCGCTATTACTTTTGTTAAAAGAATGGACAGTATTACCACCAATCCCATTACTGCATGGGAGGGTGAAAAAGTAACTTTAGATTATAATCGAATTATTACCTATCCAGATTGGAAACAAATGAGAGAAGATTATAGAAATTGGGTTACTGAACACAAAAATGATATTTTTACAGTTGAGTTTGACCCTTTGAAAAAAGAAAGACAAACTGCTGATTATAATAGCCTTGTTCAATTTGTAGAAGATGAAACTAAACCAAAATGGCTGTTTTGGGCAGGAGATTTAATTCCTGTTGAGGGACAAACAAGACCTGATACTGATAAAGAAAAGTTAGTAAAAGAATTCAACGAGAAGATTGATAGTATTCTATCTAAGATGGAATAAGGAGGACAAAAATGGAACATACGAATTTTATGATGATGATTGGAGTTGTTGCAAGTGGTAAATCCACTCTTGCTCAAAATCTCAAAAATATGTTGACTAAAATGGGTCAGCCTACAATGATTGTTTCATCGGATGAAATTCGTGAAACTGTTTTTGGAGATGTAAACGACCAGACTCATAATGACGAGGTTTTTAAGGAAGTTCGTCGCCGTATTAACAATTGCATTGATAAAATGAATGTTATTGTTGATGCAACTAATATTAATGTTAAATCTCGTAAGAGCTTGTTGGATATTGTTCGCAATAAGGAGAATGTTACTAAAGTAGCTTATGTTATGACTACTCCCGTTGCTGTTTGTAAAAGACAGAATAAAGCGAGAACTCGTACAGTTCCCGAAGAAGTTATTGACAGACAGATTGGCAAGTTTGAAATTCCTTTTTATGAAGAAGGTTTTGATACAATTAATTTAATTGGTTGGAATTTTAATCAGTTTGAAGTAATTGTCCCTCAGTCTAATTGGACTACTGATGATGATTATATTATGAGTTTGATGAAGGGCTTTGACCAGAAAACTTGTCATCATAAGTACACTTTAGATGAACATTGTAGAATTTGTGCCGAAGAAGTTGCTAAAAGAACTGATGATAAGATTCTTTATAGAGCTGCACAAATTCATGACTTAGGCAAGTTAACTACTGGACAGCCCAAGGAAGATGGTTCTGGAGATTATAGATATTATAGTCATCATAATGTAGGAACGTATGACCTTTTAGCAAATCTTAATTGTATTGGATTTACTAATATGGACGATATTTTAAAATGTCTGTTTTATGTTAATTTTCATATGCTTCCATTCTTTCTTGAAACCGAAAAGTCTAAATCTAAATGGGAAAAGATTATGGGAAAAGAAAACCTTGATAAGCTTTTTTTGTTTAACGAATGCGATAAAATTGCAAGTGGGACTTCTGAAAAATAATTCAGAAGATAAAAATTAGTAAAGGAGAGTTTAAGATGAATTTTCATTTTAAGAAAGAGTTTCTTTGGCATCCTCTTTATGAATATGTTATGACTGTTAAAAGAAAGTATATTCAATCTTATACTCTCCTTAACAACGAACCTTGTCCTGAAAATTACAATTTTAATGATTGGCTCGACAGAATTTTTGAGGCGTGGGAGAATATTACTCCTAAACTTAATGAAAAGTTGAGTAAGATTTTTGACCCTCTTCAGATTACTTGTTATGACCATTATGTACTTTTTAAGTATAAAGGTTTTATTGAATTGTCTGATGATTATGATTTAAATTCTTTTTTTGAATTATATGATGGTCTTTATAGGGAATGTCGTTCTTGTGTCTTTGATTTAAAGAATGACGAAATTGCTTTGGCTTCTTTGGCAAAGTTTAAGAATTATGGCGAGGATGATGGTGATTGGTCTCCTAAAAAAATTAGGTCTAAATATCATTTTGCTCATGCAGTTTTTATTACTAATAAACTTGATGGTTCTTATCAGCAATATAGATATATTGCAGAGGAAGACAGAATTTTAGGTTCTGGTTCTCAGGCATTAGACCCTGTAGAATCTTGGAGACTTGCGGCGGGTTATAAACTTTTATCTGAGGGACAAAAAGAATTAATTAGGGATTACCCTGATTACACTTTTATTTTTGAATATATTTCTCCAAAAAACCCCATTGTTGTTAAGTATGATGAATCTCAAGAAGGATTGTATTTACTTGCGGCAAGGGATGTTAAGGATGGCAAGGAAGTTTCTTTTGATATTCTTAGTGACATGGCTGAGGAATATGATTCTAAAATGACTCAATGGTATTATAATGCTACTTTGTTTAGTGTTTTAGCCGATACCGATAATTATCTTTCTTCTGAAAAAGAAGGTTGGGTAGTTGATATGGTTGATGGATATAAAAATCATTTTAGATGTAAAATTAAAACATCAGATTATGTCTTGATGCATAAGGCACTGTCTAAGAATATTTCTCCTAATGCAGTTATTAATGCTATTCATGAAGATAGATTTGATGATTTTTTAGCAAAGTGTCCTGAAGCGTATAGAGAATTAATTATGCAGTATTATAATACTGTTCATGAATATCTTAATCTTTATAAAGAGCTTATTGATAAAATTTTAATTAAAGGAAATGCAGAATGTGTAGATTTTTGGAATGATAAAAAAGAAGCAATGCTTTGGATGGATAAGCTTCCCAAAGTGTTAAAGGGCAGAACAAAGACCAAATATCTTGGACAGGAAAACGATTTCTTGTTAAAGAGACAGTTTTGCTATAAATATTCTGAAATTACAAAAGCCCTACACAATTTAAAGCGTTTTAAAAATTCTATGGTGGAAGGGTAACTTTCCACCATTTTTATATATTATACAATAAAACAGAAACAAATTAAAATTAAACAAAAAAGGATTGACAAATATGGATGTAAAGATTAAATTGCTGTCTAAGACAGCTAAAATGCCTACTAAGGCGCACGAGACTGATGCTTGCTTCGACCTTTATGCTGATTGTCCTGATGATAGTTATTATAGTTGGGATGTTCAGAAAGATGTTGCAGGAATCAAGATTCGTCCTCACGAAACGGTAAAGGTAAAGACTGGTATTGCAACGGCAATTCCTGTTGGATATTGGGGTGCTGTCTTTGCTCGTAGTGGGTTGGCTACAAAGCAAGGTTTGCGTCCTGCAAATTGCGTTGGAGTAATTGATGCAGATTATCGTGGTGAATGGATTGTTGCTCTTCATAATGATAGTACTGAAACACAAATTATTAGACACGGAGATAGGATTGCTCAAGCTATGATTCTTCCTGTGCTTCCCACTACTTTTGAACAAGTAGAAGAACTTCCCGATACTGCGCGCGGCGCTGGCGGATTTGGAAGTTCTGGTAATTAAAATTTAAAGGAGAAAGTTATGTAGGATTTTTGGAAATTAGCCTTAGAAAATCTTTTGGCAGCTTTGGTGGGATTTTCTATTTTTGGCATGGCATATCTTTCTAATGTTAGTTTCTCTTTGTATTATAATATTAAAATTGCAGGAGAGACTTTTGAAAAACAAAGATTAATAAATAGCCTTTATAAAATTTTAGCTTTTGCGGGTGGTACAATGTTACTTGTACTTTCTACCTCTTTAATTATTCCTTGGGCAAACAAAAACAATCTTCCTATTCCTGCTGAATATAGTACTGTTATTTCAACAGTGGCAACTTTAGGAGTGTGTTTATCTGGTTCTTTGAAATATATTTTAGAAGCTTTTAATAAGATGAAGAAAATTCTGGCTATTAAAGATGAAAATAATACTATTGAAACAGCAAGAGCAAATGCTCTGAAATCTAATAAAGATGTAGAGGGAGAGTAATTATGGCTCTCCCTAATTATAATAAGCTCGTTATAGGAGATACTGAAACTACTGGATTTAAAGAAAATAGAATTGTTAGTATTGCAATTTTAGTGTATGAAAACGGCAAAAAAATTGTTGATAAATATATATTAGTAAATCCGTAGACCTAGATTGAAAGTGGAGCATCTAAAGTTAATGGTATCACTTATGATACTATTAAAAATTGCCCTACATTTGACGAAGTTTGGGAAGAAATAAAAGATTATATGACAGATAGTGTTTGGATTTTTCACAATGCCAAATATGACGCTAACAAAGTAATTTATCCAGAATTGAAAAGATACCACATTCCAATTCCAAATCATGCTGTTTGTTGCACCTTAGAAAATGCGAAACGTTTAATTCCAAAAGCAGAGGTAGCTAATTATAAATTAGGGACTTTGCTTGAACATTTTGGTTATACTTTAGAAAACGCTCATAGTGCAGATGCAGATACTTGGGGTTGTATGAAA
This sequence comes from uncultured Clostridium sp., assembly GCA_900553365.1. Classification (GTDB taxonomy): domain Bacteria; phylum Bacillota; class Clostridia; order TANB77; family CAG-508; genus UMGS1781. The sequence continues at coordinate 55,835 of USDL01000001.1, read as the reverse complement.
TTATATAATTAGTTAGTTAAATTATCTAATGGTAATTTAGATGTTACATAAAAGGACAAAAGGAGATTGATGTTATGGTTGTTTTGTATACCACTAATTGCCCTCGTTGTATTGTTTTAGAAAAGAAACTTAAACAAAAGGGAATTGAATTTGAAGCCAGAACTGATTTCGATGTAAAGGAAATGATTAAAAAGGGTTTTGCTTCTGCTCCATTACTTGAAGTTGATGGAGAAATTATGGCTTTCAATGAAGCAAATCAATGGATTAATAACAATTAAAAAGGAGGAAAATTTTATATGGACATTTCACTTCGTTTAACAAAAGATTTTGAAAGATGTCTTGAAGATTTAAAAAAGAAATATGGTGAAGATTTCGAATATATTAATGGGGTTCATTCTAGTTAGTTAGATTTTTCAGAATTCTTAGATAAATTCGTAAATCAAAGTACAATGGCAGATGCTACTATCGACCCTAATGCAAATGCTAGCCATAGAGATATTCGTTCTTTTATGACTGAAAAGGGGAAGAGTGAAGATAAGCTTTTTGGTTTAAATAAAATTTTCCTTGAAATTAAGAAAAAATGGGGACTGCGCACTGCTAAAGCTTGGTTAGAATAGGAATTTAGCAAGGGTTTTTATCTTAACGATTCTGCTACGGCAAGTTATTTTCCCTATTGTTGGGCAAATGATTTAACTCGTTTGGCAAGAGAAGGATTGTTTTTCCTTGGAGGATATAATAATCAGCCTCCTAAACATTTGGACACATATTTTGATGATGTTATTGAGTTTGTTTCGTTCCTCAGTAACCGTCAATCTCGGGCCGTTGGTCTCCCAAATGTAATTATTTGGGCTTATTATTTCTGGAAAATGGATATAAAGAACGGGCATTATTTTAAAGACCCCGATACTTATTTAAGACAATATTTTCAGAAATTTGTTTATAGATTAAATCAACCATTCCTTAGAATTGACCAGTGTGCTTTTACAAATGTAAGTATTTTTGACCGTCCTTATCTTGAATCTTTGTTTGGTGGTTTGGAATTTCCAGATGGGTCTTTCGCTATTGACCAAATTGAAGAAATTATGAAATGCCAGCGTTTGTTTATGGATGTAGTAAGTGATATTCGCAGTGAAAACATGTTTACTTTCCCTGTTTTAACTTATTCTTTACTTTATAAAGATGGCAAATTTGAAGATGAAGAAACTGCTCGATGGGCTTGTTATCATAACATTAAGTGGTCTGATTCTAATTTCTTTGTATCTGATAATGTTGGAGTGCTTTCAAATTGTTGCCGTTTACTTTCTGACACTCAAAAGCTTGATGCTTTTGTTAATTCTATTGGTGGTACAGCGTTGTCTGTTGGGTCTTGTCGTGTGAGTACAATTAATCTTATGCGCATTGCATATGAGACTAAATTTAATAAAAAGAAATATATTGAACTTCTTAAAGACCGTGTGCTTTTGGATTGCAAGGCGTTAACTAGTATGCGTCATATTTTGGAGCGTAATATAGAAAAAGGTCTGCTTCCTAACTATCAAGAAGGAGCAGTTGAACTTGATAAGCAATATTGTACTATTGGTATTCTTGGAATGTATGAAGTTATTGATTCTTTTGGATTAATTAATACTGACGAGTTTGGTAATAAATATTATACAGAAGAGGGATTGGAATTTGCTTGTTAGATTCTTGATGCTATTAATGAAGTAAAAGATAGCTTTGAATGTAATTTTTCTTTTAATGTTGAATCTATCCCTCGGGAAAATTGTGCTGGTGTAATTTGCACAGCAGATAATCTTCTGTTTGAACAAGATAAGTATTTTATTTACTCAAATCAGTGGATTCCATTAACTGAACAATGCACTATTAAAGAAAAGTGTCGTTTAGGCAGCGTGCTTGATGAAAAATGTGGTGGTGGATGCATTGCCCACATTGATATTGAAAATCGTTTTGCAACAAAAGAAAGTGCTTGGGACATGCTTAATTATGTTGCTTCTAAAGGTGTAATTTATTTTGCGTTTACAACTAAAATTAATGTTTGTGAAGATAAACATTCTTTCATTGGAACTCAAACATGTCCTATTTGTGGAAAGCCTGTGGCGGACCAATATGCGAGAGTAGTAGGTTTTTATACCCCTGTAAGTAGTTATCAAAAGATTAGAAAAAAGGAATTTAATTTAAGACGTTGGTATAATGTTTTAGATGCAGATTCTATTATGAAAGGATAAATTTATGGAAGAGAAGATTCATCTTAAAGGTGTTGTCATGGAGGACTTTGTTAATTATGCGAAGCCCTCCCTCTTCCTTATCACTTGTAAATGTGATTGGAAATGTTGTCATGAAGCTAATATTCCAATTACTGTATGTCAAAATGAACCTGTGGTAAGACAAGCTACTAAAGAATTTTTAATTTCTTCTATTTATAAAGCTTATATAGACAATGAAATTACAAAGGCAGTTGTAATAGGAGGTTTAGAGCCTATGTTGCAATTTGAAGAAGTTTTGTCTTTATTGGATTATTTTAGAAAGCAAAATTGTAATGATGATTTTGTAATTTATACGGGATATTATAAAGAAGAGATAGGAAAAGAAATTGAGCAATTAAAAAAGTATCCCAATGTAATTTTAAAATATGGTCGTTATAAACCAAATTTAGTTTCACGTTTTGATGATGTTTTGCAAATTACATTGGTTTCTGACAATCAACATGCAGAGAGGATATCTTAATGTTAAAAATTGTATTGAACGACGATAAAGATTTAGTAGACGAAACAAATCGTCAGCTTGCAGAAATGAAAGAAAAATATGGAAAACAATATTGTCCATGTGGTTTAACTCGAACTGACGATATGGTTTGTATTTGCAAAGCCTTTAGAGAACAAAATTATGCTGGTGAATGTAATTGCGGAAAATATAAAAAGATAGAAGTTGATTAAGGGGTATTATACCCCTTTCAACTTATTTCTTATAACTTCTTGACAAGACAAAATTTATTTGCTATAATGTCATTAAGTAAGAATAGACAAATGTATTTGTATATTGTTACTTATTTACATTAAGGAAGGTAAATTATGAATTTGGAAAAAGTTAATAATCGAGTTCATTCAGATTATAAATTTTTGAGTGAACTTGGATATAATGTAGTCGGCGTATTTGTTTATGGTAGTAATAATTACGGAATGGCTACGGAACATTCTGATGTTGACACAAAAGCAATTGTGCTTCCTCATTTTGATGATATTGTTGATTCTAAAGATTGGGTTAGTAAAGAATATCATCGAGATGAAGATGGAGGAAAGCTTGAAGTTAAAGACATTCGCTTAATGTTTAATAGTTATTTGAAACAAAATATTAATTTTACAGAAACTTTATTTACGAAATATTTTGAGCTTAATCCTGAATACACTGGGGTGTGGTTAGGGGCTGTTGTTAAAAATAGAGAGGCTATTGCACATTATTGTCCTCAAAAAGCTGTATTAACAATGTATGGTAACATGAAAACAAAATACAAACAAATGCTTCATAGAGCCCCTCACAATGAATTTGATATTGATAATTATGGATATGGATTAAAAGATTTTCATCATATTGCAAGATTAGCAGATTTTATTAAAAGATATATAGCAGATGAACCCTATGAAAAAATTTTAATTCCTAAAAATCCAGAATTATTAATTAGTTATAAGACCACTCCTATTCCAGTTGAAGATGCTAAAAGAATTGCAGAAAACTTAATTACCGAAGCAGAAGTTTTGGTAGATGAATATGTAATGGATAAGCATTTTGAGACTAACAAAGAAGTAGAAAATGTTTTAAGAAATGTACAAAGGAGAATGATAGCTAATTCTTTAAAGAAAGAGCTTTTAGAAAGTGAGACTAAATTATGAGTTATGCAGTAGTTGGTATTTTAGTTGTTTGGGTTGTTTTATCTTTGCTTATTATGAGCACAATTGACAAGTAATGGAGATTAATATGAATAATTACGAAAATATTGCACGTATTAAGGAATTAACGAGTCTGTTAAATAAGTATCGAGATAAATATTATAATTATAGCGAATCTCTGGTTTCTGATGCAGAATATGATAAGCTGTTTGACGAATTGCGTGAATTAGAAACAGAAGAGAATTTTATTCTTTCCAATTCTCCCACTCAGACCGTTGGTTATGAAGCTATTGATTCGCTAAAAAAAGTTAAACATGACCATTTAATGCTTTCGCTTGACAAAACAAAAAGCTGTCAGGATTTACTTAATTTTGCAGAAGATAGAGAAGTAGCTTTATCTATGAAGTTAGATGGCCTTACTATGTCTGTTAAATATGAAAATGGTAAGCTTGTTTCTGCTGAAACTCGTGGCAATGGTGTTGAAGGCACTGATGTTCTTAATAATGCTAAGGTTATGAAAAATCTTCCTTTAACTATTGATAGCAAAGAAACCCTTGTTATTGATGGTGAATGTATTATTCTTAAAGAAGATTTTGAACGAATTAATGCAGAACTTCCTGATGGAGAGCAATATGCTACTCAGCGCAACCTTGCAAGTGGTAGTCTTTCTCTTTTGGATAATAAAATTACGTCTCAGAGAGGTCTTCAATTTTGGGCTTGGAGTTTGATTGAGGGAACTACAGGTAGTTTTAGAAAAGATATGAGTAAGCTTCAGTCTTTGGGTTTTACTATTGTCCACTGTATTTATTTCAATGGTGGTAATGTTGACCTTTATGGAATTGAAGATTTAACTATTAAGTTGAAACAGACTGCTGATAAGAAAGGTATTCCTGTTGATGGCTGTGTTATTACTTATGATGATATTGCTTATGGTTTAAGTCTTGGTAACACTGGTCATCATTTTCGTAAGAGTTTAGCTTTTAAGTATGAAGATGAAACTGCTGGAACTATTCTTAGAGATATTGAATGGGCGGTTGGTAAAACTGGCGTAATTACTCCTACTGCTGTATTTGAGTCTGTTATTCTTGATAACACAGAAGTAAGTCGTGCATCTGTTCATAATATTAGTATTATCAAGTCTCTTGGTTTGAGAAAGAATTGTACTGTTAAAGTTGCAAAAATGAACATGATTATTCCCCAGATTGTTTTTTGTAACAAAGATGGTGATGCAGATTTTGAAATTCCAAAGATTTGTCCGTGTTGTGGTAAACCTACTACAATTAAGATTTCTGAATCTGGTGCTGAGACTCTTTGGTGCGAAAATCCAGATTGTCCTGAGAAGAATTTGGCTAAGTTCGTTCAGTTTGTATCTAAGCCAGCAATGAATATTGATGGTTTAAGTGAAGCTACCCTTAAGAGATTTATTGATGCTGGGTATGTTAAGAAGTATGCAGACCTTTATCATCTTGATAAGTATAAAAACGAAATTATTGAGATGGATGGTTTTGGGGAAAAGTCTTATAGTAAGTTAATTGAATCTATTGAAAAGTCTCGCCATGTTAAACTTGAAAATCTTCTTGTCGCTTTAAGTATTCCCAATATTGGCAAGACAGCGGCAAAGGAAATCAGTAAACATTTTAATGGAGATTGGGTGGCTTTTGAAGAAGCTCTTGATTTTAATAATTTTGATTTCTCTACTTTAGATGGCTTTGGTGAAACAATGTCTCAGGCTTTGCATAACTGGTGGAATAGTGAAGATTTATTGTTTACAAATCTTATTTTTGAATTAAATTTAGTTTGGGATAAGCCAGTACAGATTGCAACGAATGAGTTTATCAATGGTAAAACTTTCTGTGTTACAGGTGCTTTTAATACCATGAAACGTTCGGAAATTGAAAAGATTATTACCGATAATTGTGGGAAGTTAACTGGTTCTGTTTCTAAAAAGACTGATTATCTTTTGACTAATGAAGCTAATAGTGGTTCATCTAAAGCTAAGAAAGCCGCTGAATTAGGGACTTCTATTATGAACGAAGAAGAATTTTTGAAAAGGATTGGAAAATAATATGGAAGCAATTAAAAATTTTTTTGATGCCTATGCTTTTCTCTCTAATTTTTATAATGTACCTGTAAGTTATAATGGCTTAACCTATCAAAATTCAGAAGCAGCGTTTCAAGCACAAAAAGAAATTAGAGATGAAGACCGTAAAAAATATATTTCTATGAATCCAGCTCAAGCAAAACTTGCTGGTAGGAATTGTAAGTTGCGTAAAGATTGGGAAGATATTAAAGAGCAAACAATGTATGAAATTGTTAGTGCAAAATTTACTCAGAACAAAAATCTCGCCAAACTTCTTCTTGATACTGGTGACGCTTATCTTGAAGAGGGAAATTGGTGGCATGATACTACATGGGGAGTTTGCAATGGTGTTGGAGAAAATAAGTTAGGAAAGATTCTTATGCGCGTAAGAGAAGAACTTGATGGAGGAATTTGGGAATGAATAGTCAGATGGCTAATAAAGTAGACCATACTATTGATGGTAAATGTTCTGGATGTGGAGCTTGTTGTTCTGCAATTCTTTGTGTAAGTGATGCAGAAGTAAAGAAGATTAAAAAGTATCTTGGTCAGCATCCAGAAGTAAAAATGATTAATCGTAATACTGCTTTAGATAAAGATTTTAAAGATATTTGTCCTTTTTTGAACAAGGAAAACAAGTGCCAAATTTATGAAGTACGACCTGAGATTTGTTCTCGTTTTATTTGTTCTGCTTTTAAGGATACTTCTATTCCTCCTCTTAATCATAGAAATAAGAGAATCATTAATATGATTACTACATTTATGGGAGAAAAGACTTGTCCAAATGCTCCTGACCTCGTAGGGTTGAACAAGTTTTATGAAAGTAAAAAAAAAGAGGTTTATGGGAAATGACAATTAAATATTGTTGTGAAAAGTGTGGAAAAGAGTTTTAGTCTTTAGGCGAATGTTATTTACATGAGAGAAAATGTATTGACGGGATAGATGGAAAGAAAGCCGTTTTAATGCTTGAAGAATTAAGTTATCCTTATGGGCAAGCTGTTTGTAAACATTGTGATAATCATTATATGGTTTATGGATGTGAGCTTTCTTGTAAGTATGAAAGGTCTTGTAAAAAAAGAGATAATTATCCTTTCTGGAAAGAAGAGGAAAAGAAATGAATCTTCCAAAGAAGCAACCTTTAGAATCTACTAAATGGTTAAAATACAGATTTAATAGAAAAGAAGATAATATTGAAGATGCTCAGGCTAATTTGTTAAACTGGACAATTATTAGTTACAATTCCTGCCACGAAGATTATGATTTAGTTGGTGTAATTACTAAAGTTACAGAAGATTATGTAGAATTTTTAGGAGACCCTTCTGTTGTTAATACAAAGTGGTTTCAAGAGTCTACTATAGGACACAGCTTGGAGTGTTTAAGTTAATGAATTATTATATTTCTGATTTGCACTTTGGGCATAAAAACATTATTAATTTTGACCATCGCCCATATGATACAACAGAAGAAATGGAGCTTGACTTAATTTCTCGTTGGAATAAACAAGTTTCAAATGCAGACCATGTATATGTACTTGGAGATTTTCTGTGGAAAGCAGGGTCAGATGAATGGATTCGTATTTTAAATAAGTTAAACGGTAATGTTCATTTAATTCAAGGCAATCATGACTGTAAACAATATTCTACAGGAGTTAGGAAAAAATTAGCTGAAATTTGTCATTATAAAGAAGTAACTGAGACAGTTGATGGTAAACTTTATAGAGTAATTCTTTCTCATTTTGCAATTCTTTCTTATTATGGGTCTTGTTATGATAATTGTTTTCATTTACATGGACATACTCATACAACCAAAGAACAAGACTTAGTAGAAGATTTTGCTAAAATGGCAAAAGAAAAATTAGAAAATTCCAATGGGAATGAATATTTAAATAGAGCACAGATGATTAATGTTGGATGTATGATGCCTTATATGAATTATACTCCACAAACTTTTGAATATCTTTTGATGAAATATAAGAAGGGAGAAACAAAGGCGTAATGAAAGTAACCCTTTTGAATCCTACTGTATTAGAGGATTTATATAAAAATCACGGTGAATTTGCTTGTGAATGTTATAATACAGATAAGAAATATGCTGAACGAGTGGGTAAGAAATGTGAAGATTCAGGTCACATGAGTGGTTCTCGTTGTGAATATATTAAGTTTGAAATTGAAGCAGATAGAGGCACTTTAGAACAGATGATGCGTTCTGAAATTGGAGTGCGTTATGATAATCAGGACAAGTATGCTTATATGGATTTGATTGAAGCAATTCCTCGTGTAAGTCCTGATGAGATTGTTAAGAATCTGGCTTCATTTAGATATATTGACAAAAATAATTTTACTTATATTATACCAAGTAATATTGAAAAAAATGAGAAAGCCAAGGCTTTGTATCAAAACCTTATGAGTAATATTGATACAACTCGTAGGCTTATTCGTGATATCCTTACTGAGAATGGTATTAAAATTAATGCCGCAGTAGAAGATGCTAATTTTGTTTTGCCAAGAGCAACTAATACCACTTTAGCGATAGGTTTTACCCCTGAAGCTTTAATTACATTTATGCATAAGCGTTTATGTACCCGTGCTCAAGAACCTATTCGCAAGATTGCTGTTGAAATGAAAAGACAAATTGCAGGAATTAATCCAGTGTTTGCTAAAGAACTTGTCCCTCATTGTCAATATCTTCTTTGGTGTCCAGAGGGCGATAAGTGTTGTGGTAGATATCCTACTCGTGAAGAATTGAGGGATAAATTATGGAAGCAAGAATTGTAATAATTAATGGTTCTGGAGGTAGTGGAAAATCTACTTTCGTAAGGTTGTGTAAAGAAATTTTAGAAAGTCAAACAAATTGGAATGTGCTGGAATTATCTACCGTAGATTGGGTAAAAGCAGTAGCTCAGTTCGCTGGATGGGATGGTAGCAAAGAAGAAAAAGATAGGAAATTTCTTCACGAGTTAAAGATGGCATTAGAAGAATGGGATAATTCTCCTAACCAAAAAGTATTTGACCAAATTAATGTTGTCCTCAATAATGAGATGTTAAACAAAAGAAATTGGCTTTTCTTTGTTAATATTAGAGAACCTAAGTGTATTGGAGCTTTTATTAAACAAAATGAAACAGCAACAGGTTTATCTTGTAAAACCATGTTGGTTGAAAATGCAAATGTGACTCCTATTATTTCCAATCCTGCCGATGGAGAGGTCTATTATTATCATTATGACACAATAATTAGCAATAGCTCTGATTTAGAAAATCTTAAAAAATGGGCTCATGATTATTTAGAATACGTTCAAAAAATAATTTAAAAAGTATTGACAACATGGTTCTACTTATGATATACTTACTCATAGGTAGAATCATATTTTTAATATGGAGTATATTATGAAAAGAAAATTAAGTTTCATTGCTTTACAAAACATGGATGGTCATACAGTATGGGTTCATGATTTAACAAATGATTGTTATGACCAAGAATGTATTGTGAAAGTTAATGTTGTTAGGACTATTAATCCTTTTAAGAATCAAAAAAAGAAAATTGTTGAATTTGTAGAATCTATTGAATTAACTAATGAAGAGTTTAGATTCGTGTATGGGCTAAATGGAAAATGTTTAGACGGAGAATTTGAGGTGTATGTAAAATGATTTGTCAAGTTAATGCTTACCATTATGAAAAGGGTAATAAGGTTGTTGTTTCTCTTGGGCGTGTAGAAGAAAAGGGAACTGATATTATTCTTAACGCTCAATATCCAGAATGTTTTAAGCTTATTAAAAAATATATTGACAACAAAGGGTTTAAGAGTTATTATTATAATTGTCATGTTACTCCAGAAGGAGTTTATAATGTAGATTATGGTAGTTACTCAGATTTTTGTGAGTTTTATAAGGTGAATGATGATGACTAAAAAGAATTATAGCTGGCTTAATTTAAGCTATTTAAATAAATCTTATAAAGGATTACCTTTTTTACATCCAAAAAATTTAAAAGACCTTTATCCTGTACACAAGCAGAGAAAAGATAGAGCTTTTAAGGGTTGGTGTAATAGGGACATTTGGAATTTTGATGGTTGGTTTCAACAAGTAATCCCCGAAATGTTAGAAGAATTAGCTAAAACTCACGTTGGCTATCCAATGATTGATTTTGACAAAACTCGTCAAACTGGCAAACGAGAATATCGTGATTGGAAAGAGCTTACAAGAGAAAAGTTTAATTCTGACGAAGAATATAAAGCCGCAGAAGAGGCTCAGTGTAAGGCGTGGGAAGATTATTTGAAAGAAATTGCAACTCATATTCGTAATTCTACTGAATATACTTGTCCGAAGAAAAACTCTGTCCTTGAAAAGTATGATGGGTGGGCAAATAAGATTCCCGAAGAAGAAAAAGAACAGTACTATCAAGAAAGCACTGAAATTGACAAGTATATGCAATCTGAGATTGAAAAAGCTTTAGATATGATGAAACCAATTTTCTTTGATTTATGGGATTAATATGAGTAAAAAAAGAGTTAAAATTTTAACCTATGATTCATTAATTTTTGAGTCTCGTTTAAATATGTGGCTTAGTAGTTCTAAAAAGAATATTACAGATATTCAATTTACTACAAGATATGATGAAGTGTTGGGCAGGGAAAGATATACTGCTTTTATTAAATATGAGGTAGATAAATGATTTATTTAGACCATGCGGCAACAACTTTTGTACTGCCTGAAATCATTGATATTATTAAAGATGATTTAGCTGAATATTGGGGTAATGCAAGCACGACCTATGGTTTAGGATGCAAGAGTAAAAATTTGATTGAAGAAAGTCGTGCAAAAATTGCTCATGTTATAGGCGCTTTTCCAGAAGAAATTTATTTTACTTCTGGTAGTAGTGAAGGTAATGCGTGGGCTTTAGCTCAAAAAAATAAATGCTTATGTAGCCCTTACGAGCACCATAATATTACAGAAAATCCAAAATCGGTAATTATTGATAAGAATTATCTTATTAATGCTGTTAAAGTTACAGAGAAAAGTGAAGAGTTGGGTTTTCTGTGGGGGGATTATAGTGGATTTCTTTTGTCTTGGATGTATGTAAATAATGAGACAGGAGAAATTTTTAATCCTCATGAATATATGGATTTAGCTCATAGACTTAATATGTATTATCATTGTGATATGACACAGGCTTTAGGTAATGTTCCTATTGATATTAGACACATGGCTGACATTGCTGTTTTTAGTGGGCATAAGGTGCATTCTCCTAAAGGTATTGGCTTTATTTATTTTTCAAAAGACACTTTTCCTGTTGAGAAGATTAAGCCTTTAATTTATGGTGGGGACCAAGAAAGTAATCGTAGAGCTGGTACTGAAAATATTCCTTATATTCATGCTTTAGCTTTAGCTGTTGATAAAGCTGTTGCACATCAAAAGGAAAAAGATTTAGCTTGTAAGAAAATGAAGAGAACTTTTCTTGAAGAGCTTAGTAAATTATTTGAACCAAATGATTATATGATTGTTTCTCCTGCGAATAGTATTAATTCTACAGTGTGTGTTTGCTTTCATAATGTAGAGGGAGAAATTCTTCAATCTCTGTTAGATGAAAAGGAAATTTATGTAGGGACAGGAAGTGCGTGTAATACAGGAGATATGAAAGCATCTGCTGTGTTAGAAGCTATGAAGATTCCAGAAAATTATATTCGTGGAGAAATTAGAATTTCTATGAATGAAACTCAGAATACAGTTGAAGATGTAATTGAGACTGCAAGAGTATTGCATGAATGTTATAAAATGGTTAGGAGTTGATTATAATGAACTTTAAGCCAAGTACATATCAACAAGATATTTTAGATTTTTTTCTTAACAATCCTCAAAGTAACATGCTTGTAAATGCTTTGGCTGGAAGTGGTAAGTCAACAACTGCTTGTATGCTTTCTGAGCATTCAAAAACTTCTGATTTATATATTGCATTTAATGCAAGCGTAGTTGAGGAGTTTAAGAAAAAGATTAAGAATCCTAAGACTAAGGTTATGACGATGCATTCTTTAGCATATTCTATTATGCTTTATAATGTAGAACAAGAATCTCAGGATTTAGGAGAAAAGCCAAAAGGTTTTGGTTCTCAGCGCTCTAAAAGAACTGTGAGTTTAGATAATTTTAAGCCACATAAAATTCTTGATGAAGAAATCACAAAACGTTATGGTAAATATATTGAATTTGCCAAGCGAGTTTTCTTGAAAGATAATTATGTAAACCTTTACAATTTGTGTAGATTAACTCTTACAGATATGTCTTCAAATAAAGATGTGTCTCGTTTAATTGATGACCATGTATTATTTTTGTATTATGGTGATGAAGGTTATTCTGCGCCTGATATCAGTGAAATTACTTCTACCTTGAAAATTCTTGATACTAAAAGTAGGCAACAATTTGAAACTCAAGGTGTAATTGATTTTACTGATATGCTTTGGATTACTTTTAATAAACTTAAATATGATAATTGGGAAGTTCCTTATTGGGCTTTGTATACAAATATTTATTGTGATGAGGTTCAAGATTTTTCTAATATCCAATTAAATTTTCTAAAGTTTATTAAAAGAACTAAGGGTAGATATGTTTTTATTGGAGATTTTCATCAGGCCATTTATAATTTTGCTGGTGCTAATGCTCAAGCTTTTAATCAAATTCCTAAGATGTTTGCTCCTGTAGAAACTTTTGATTTACCTATTTGTTATCGTTGTGCTAAGTCTCATCTTAGTAGAGTAAATAGAGAATATGGGATTCCTATTCTTCCTTGTGATGATGCTCCAATGGGGTTTGTTAAAACTATTGACAAAAACAAAATTTCAGAGTATGCTAAAGCAGGAGATATGGTAATTTCCAGAAAAAACAAATGGATAGCTGAGGTAGTGCTTGATTTAGCTCGAAATGGGACACCTATTTTTATTGAGGATAAAGATATGGTAGCGGCAATTAAAAGACAGATTTTATCATCCAAATGCACCTCGGTTGGCACACTCGAAAAATTCCTTCAAAAAGTAATAAGTAATTATAATAAAAAACTCTTTGAAATCGTTTCAAAAAATGTCCGTGAGGGGGGGCGCGAGGAAGAGCGTTTGGAAGCTGTGGCGGAGACAAATTCTAAAATAGATAATACGAGCTTTTTGTTGGAGATTTTGAAAGGGTATCTTGAAAATCATGCCTTTTCTGATAGTATTTCTAAATTTTCTAATTTTATTGATAAACTATTAAATACTACCCCTTCTCCTAATTGTGTTAGACTTTGTAGTATTCATAAAGCTAAAGGCCTTGAAGCTACGAATGTTTTTGTTTTGAATGAAGCTAAAATTAATTACGATTTTAGGAACAGTAAAGAACAAAATATTCAGGAAAAGAATTTAAGTTATATTGCAACTACTCGTGCAAAAGAGGGTTTGTATCTTGTTAAAGAACCTTCTAAGACAACAACTACTAGAAAGACTGATTATCTTCTTTCAGATAACTATCTTCTTCCAGATAACGATGTTTTAAAGAAAAGGGAACAGGATTTTAAGAAAGCTATTGTACGAGAAACTATGAGTTGTTTTTAAGAAAGGATAATTTGATGGCTAAGATTGAATGTAAAGGTTGTACTCCTAATTGTCCTTATTTTCCATATATGGATGGAACAGTTGATTGGGAATATAATGAGGAAGGATTGAAAGTCAGAAAGAAGAAAAAGATTTTTGTTTGTTCTTATGACGGTCATCAAATTACAAATTGGACTGATGCGTGTCCAAAAGAATTAGATAGAATACTTAGTGAAAAAATTAATTAATTATAAAAGGAGTATTTAAAATGGCTAATATTTTTAGTCGCAATTACAAGTTCGATGAGCCAAAAGTAACTTCTACTCAGGACAAGGGTTATTTTACTACCGAAGTTGCTTCTACTGATGAAGATGGTAAGATTGTTTCTTCTTCTGGTTATGTTTCTGTTTGGAAGCCCAAGGTAATGCATTGTCCTGACTGTGGTTGTCCTCTTATCCTTAATAACGGTGAGCTTGAATTTGCCGATGAAGATGATGACCTCTATGAAACTTGTGTTGAGTATGAGGAAGTAAATAAAGATATGTTTGACCTTCCTCCTTATTACAACATTTGTTATGGCATTCCTGCGGACCTTTCTTTGGGTAGTGATACTGCTCGTAGACTTGATAATTATTATCATATTGTTGATAAGATTTCTGATAAGTTTGATGAGCGTTGTGCTGGTGAAACCATTTGGCTTCGGAATTTGTTTTTGCTTATGATTGCTAACAAGAAGTATGAACCAATTACTATGACTAATCTTGAACATTGTATTGAAGACCTCGCTCAGTATTGCATTAATGAAGAGATTTCTTATCTTGCTATGCCTTTTATTGGGTGTGGTAAGGGGAAACTTGATTGGACAGATGTTCGTGCTATGATTATTAAAGTTTTTACTGAAGCTATCAACGAGGCTAAAAAATTTGATTCTGAATATAATGGTTACAAGATTCATCTTACATTTTGCTACCAGTAAATTTGACCGATTGGATTAGTAAAAAATAACTGAATAAACCCTTGACAAATGTAAATCTCTATGGTAATCTAATCATAGAGATTTACTTATAGGAGATGAAATTATGGATTATACTCCCAAATATTTAATCTTTGTAGACCCTAATTTTGGAGACCTTGGACATAACAAATATTACAAGATTAGTCCAAATGGAGATGATACTTTTACGGCTGAATATGGTCGTGTTGGCGCTGCTCCTCAGACGAAAACTTATCCTATGTCCAAATGGAATTCTACACTTTCTTCTAAGTTGAAGAAGGGATATGTTGACCGTTCTGATTTGATGCAGGAAGTTATTGCTGATTCCAAAATTGAAGATAAGTCTAACGGGGTAGATGAATTTGGTTTGGTTCAAAACCTATCTGTTAGAGAGATTGTTAAGCGTCTTTGGGATTATGCTAATAAGACTATTCAATCTGCTTATTCTGTTCGTGCTGAAGCTGTTACTCAGGCTATGATTGATGCTGCTCAGGAAAAGATTGACTATATTGCAGCGAACTACAAAAACTGGTCTGTTGAGGAATTTAACAAGAATTTGAATGAGTTGTTCATTATTGTCCCTCGTAAGATGAAGCGTGTTTCTGACTGTCTTGTTTCTGATTCTTCCGAATACAACAAAAAGCTTTCTGAGGAACAAAGCTTGCTTGATACTATGGCTGGTCAGGTTTATAAGCCAAAGGCGAGAATTGTTGATGCTGGTTCTGAAATTAAGGCTTCTGAAAGTATTTTACAGAAGATGGGTATTACCATGGAAGAAGCTACTCAGGAAGATATTGCTAAAATTAAAAAGGCAATGGGGGATTCTGCTGGAAAGTTTTACAAGGCTTGGCGTGTTACTAATCTTGAAACTGAAGAAAGATATCAGAAATTTACTTCAGAAAATAATATTGGTAATGTAAAATTATTCTGCCATGGTAGCCGAAATCAGAATTGGTTTAACATTCTTAAGATGGGTTTAAAGATTCGCCCCGCAGGAGTTATTACAACAGGTTTGATGTTTGGAAAGGGCGCCTATTTCTCGAATAGTGAGAAGTATCATGGAGGGGTAGCCAAATCTATTGGTTATACTTCTTTAGGTGGATATTGGACTCGTGATTATCAGAATTGCGGCTTTGTTGCTTTCTTTGATGTGGCTATTGGAGATAGTGTTGATGCCTATTCTTTTGATTCCAAGTATTATTCTTACAATCTTGAGAGATTAAAAAAGGACAATCCTAAAGCTTGGAGTTTGTGGGCTCATGGTAATACTTCTATGCTTCGCAACGATGAAATTATTGTTTACGATGATAGACAGATGACTATTCGATATTTAGTGGAGATTAGATAAAATGATTGGTGAAATGCAGACTGTTTCTAGTGTAACTTTTGGTATTCCTTCTGATTTTCCTTCTCTTGTAGACTCTGTTGTGGGTTCTCTTAAAAAGGGATATAGAGATTATTGTTTTACAAATAAGCAACTAAAAGAAATTATTGAAAAATGCCACGAGGCAAATGTAAGTTTTGCTTATCGTAAGCAGTTAGATGAAGATTACAAGATTGAATATATTGAACTTATTCCTTGTACTTTTTATTTCGCAGAAACAGTCGAGGAAAACAAAGTCGAAAACATTCAGGTGGCAATGGAAAATCTTCCTGTGGCATTAATTTTCTGTCCTAAAAATAATAAGACTGATATTACTATTGATGCTGATTATCAGGAAAAGAATGAAAAAAGGGCAAAGAGTTATAAGAAGCTTGCATATTTCGATGATGATGGTTATCCGGTATATATTGAAGACCTTACGAGAATGAGAAAGGAAAAAGAAAATGGAGTATAAAACTTTAGGCGATAGAATGAAAGGTGCTTACGAGAATAGATATCGTAATTATCTTCCTGAGAATCTTCCTGTAATTGTCCGTTTAGATGGAGCGCATTTTCACAGCTTTTGTCGTGGTATGAAGAAACCTTTTGACCCGATTTTTGTTAAAACTATGCAACAAACTATGCTTAAGCTCTGTGAAATTATTCCTAATGTTAAGTTTGGTTATGTTGAATCTGATGAAATTTCTCTTGTCATGATTCAAAGTGAAAGAAATTCTCAGCCTTGGTTTAATAATAATATTCAAAAGATTGTTAGTACATCTGCTGCGCTTTGCACTCTTTGGTTTAATGATTATTTTGCTGAGAATACTATTATTGATACAACTTTGGATATCTTTAATATGGACCAAGATTCTTATGATTGGCGAATGGTTCGTAAGGGAAAAGAAATGCCTACTTTTGATAGTAGAGTATTTGTTGTCCCTGCCTTTGAAGTGCATAATTATTTTGTTTGGAGACAGCAGGATTGTACTCGAAATTCTATTCAGGCAGTTGCTCAATCTTTGTATCCTCAAAAAGAACTTCATGGTATTAATACTACCAAATTGCAAGATAAGTTGTTTACTGAAAAGGGTGTAAACTGGAACGATTATACGACAGTAGAGAAACGTGGCACTTGTGCTTATCGTATTCCTACTACTGTTATTGGCAAGGAAGGTCAGGAGACTATTCGTTATAAATGGGTTCTTGATTATGAAATGCCGATTTTAACAAGTGAAGAGGGTAAGGACTTTATTAGTCAAAAGGTATTTACCAATGAGTTTATTCAAAAATCCTGAACGTGCTAAATAGCTTGTAGATTTTAGCGGACTAAATGTTGAGGGAACTAGTATATATCCTTCTGATTTAGACTTTATTTTAGAACTTTGGGATGTCGGATATATGTTCGGAGAGTTTAAATATAAAGGAAAAGAAGTCGAAAGAGGGCAAGATTTATATTTAACTCGTATTGTAAGAGCTACAGAAAAAGCAGATAAATTTACTATTAGCTTTGTTGCAGACCATTATATATCTGACACTCACGAAATGATTCCTGCCAATAAATGTATTGTAAGAAAATATATGTTTAGTGGTATATATACATGGCTGTATCCAAAAGAGAAAACTACAGTCAAAGAGTTGCAGGATTGGTTTGTCCAAAAATGTAGATTTAAAAAACAATATAAAAACTAATATTAATCTATTGACAAAAAATTAAAATTGTGCTATATTATTTTTATAAAAAGAAAGGAGATAAATCCAATGCAGTTTCAAGTTATGAGTCGTAGAGATTGTGTTAAGTATAGTTATGGTTCTCATGAAGAATCTTCTATTGTAATTAGCATTAACGATTCTGCCGATATTGGAGTGCGTCAACTTCCTAACAAGTTTAATAATATTAAAGCGCAATTATCTCTCTTTTTTGATGATATTCAGCCATATAGAGGTATGAAATACTGGAAGAAAGATGAAGGCGTAATTATAGAAAATTATACAAACGCAGATGGGTTTGTATATGAGTCTCGCATGTATCAGCTTATGACTGAAAAAGATGCTAAGAAAATTATTGGTTTTGTCAATAAATGGTATAATAAAGTAGACAAAATTATTGTACATTGCAATGCTGGAATTAGTCGTTCTTCTGGAGTTTGTGCTGGTATTATGAAATGTTTTACTGGGGATGATAGCCAGATTTATGATAATCCGTATTATCATCCAAATACCTTGTGTTACAATTTAATTTTAAATGAATATTATAAGGAAGGAGGAAAAAGCAATGAAGACGCTTAATGCGGGTCGAGGAGTATACGGTATTTGTTCAGGATGTGAAAACGAATTGATTTGCAAATATACAGAGGATGTGGTCAAAGCAGAAAAATCTTTTAATGAACTCAAGAAAAGTATTAAAGATTATCCTGAGTGTCTTTCTGTAAAGCTTTCTTGTAAATATAAGAAGTATGTTGCTACCAAGGCTGACATGTGGGGGTCAGATTGGGCTGGTTCTACTTATACTCGTACAAGTGCGAATTCTAATTTAGATATTACTCCTACATTGAAAAAGTCAGAATTTTTTTATTAAACCATTGACAAATTAATGTTTGTGTGGTAATATAAATATACAGTTGGTTAATCGGCAGTTACGAGAAGACAAGATAACTCGTAAAGAAATGTGGTGCAACAGCTTTCTTGTCAAAGTGCCTAATATGTTGCCAAAAGACACCTTGCATCCAACTATAAAATCAAAAGGTAGCGAGTGTATCATTTTAACGGTTTTGGGTACACATCTAAATAAGAATTTCAAAGAAAAATAAAAAGAAAGTTTTATTAAAGCCTTGACAATTTGATGATTGTATGTTATGATTATCATGTTGAAAGGGAAAAGACAAACAATAAAAAATATGCGGGTATGGTGGAATTGGTAGACACACTTGATTTAAGTTCAAATGTCTTGCAGACGTGAGGGTTCGAGTCCCTCTACCCGTACCATTCGCTTTTGCGGAACAAACTTGAGGCGAGGGAAGTTAGAAAACAGTAGTACCTGTACTATGAATTGATTTATAACTCGCCCACATATTACGGGGATTAGCGCAGTTGATAGCGCGCGTGGTTTGGGACCATGAGGCCGTGGGTTTGAGTCCCACATCTCCGACCATATTTTTTAAATTTGTTACAAAAAGTGAGGAATTAATTATACAGAAGAGTTGGAATAAGTTTGTTGCTGGTCTTCTTGTTGTTGTGATTTTTGTTGCAGTTTTGGCATTGTCTGGTTGTAACAATAGCAAGAATAGTATCGGGGCTGATGTAGATAGCGTTCCTGTTGGTTTTACTGATACTGGTTATATGGTAAAGAATGAACAAAATCGTGTTTATCATATTGTTTCTGATATGAATGGCTGGCTTTATTATTGTTCTGATGTTGAAGGTAATCTTACTCCTATTCTAAATGCCTTTGGTACTCCTACTAAGGATACTACTCCTTTTGAGGAAATTAATAATGGTTGAAAATTATTCTCCCGATGAAAAGTTCCTTACTCAAGAATTTACTCTAAAGAGAGATGAGTTGGGAAGCTGGCTTACAGATGCAATGTGGGAAGGTCTTAAAGATTGTTTTAGGACTCCCATTTGCGAAGAAATGACTTGTGAGAAAGATATTGGCTATGAAAGAGTCGTTGGGTTTGTAAGAACTCTTTATGTTGACCCTGAAAATAATTTTGTAACATTTGAGGGGCTTTTTTGGCCTACGTATTCTTCTAAAACTAAAGAAGAGTGGAATAATATTAATCTTTCTGGTGTTTCTTTTTATGTTGTAGGAGAAAAGAATCCTACAAAGATTCCTGTGTCTTGTTTTACAGTGTGAGGTAAATTATGTCTAAGAAGAGTTTTAAATATCGTAATTAGGTTGTTTGTCCGAAATGTCATCAAAAGTATTCAGCTAATTCTAATTATGAATGTCCTTATTGTCATACAAAATTCTACGACTTGAGTTTTGTTGATACAAAAACAGAAAATGGTTCGCCTGTTTATGTAAGATATAAATGTAATGGGTATACTGGCTTTGCAGAAAATCCTAAAGAAGAGTATGATGTATTTATTACAGTAGCAACATTAGGGATTAATGTCGAAAACAATTTTAGTCATAATTATGATTATGTTTATAATTTTCGAAATGAATTTTATGCAAGACATTTACAAACCTCTTCTTTTAATGTAAAGGCAGAAATGGAAGCATTAGCTACTTTAGGAGAAAATAATGAACCTATCCTCTTTGTAGTTGAAGCTGTTCCTAAGAAGAAAAAATAAGGTATGCGTCTATAGTCTAACTGGATAAAACAAATCTCTCCTAAAGATTAGTTCTGAGTTCGAGTCTCGGTAGGCGTGCCAGAAAGGAAAAGATATGCCTAAGTGGTTGATTATTGTAATTGTTTTAATTCTTAATCATATTCTGTGGATTTTCTTTGCTCGTGTAATGAAGTGCATCGCAGAAGAAGATGAAGATTATTGGGATTTTGCTTATCCAACAGAATCTTTGGGCGCATTTTTCTTTCCCTTATTTGTATTTATTTTTTCTGCTGCTAAGTTTGTCAGTAGAAAAGCTATTTATTCTGGTAAATTTGACGATAATGAAAAGTAAAGGAAATAAAAAAATTCTTTTATTAAATACTTGACAGATTTAAATATCTGTGTTACCCTATAAGAGAAGTGAGGAACACAAGTTGGAACTTTCTAAGAATCCTTCAATTAGATTCCTAACAGTTGTAAATGGTAAGGCTTGGTGTGATAATGATTCCGAAACTAAAAAGTTTAAGTTGACTAATACACCTCCTGAGCCTTTAAGAAAAGCTGTAGATGTTATTGCAGAAGATTTGGGAATTGATTTTCCTATGAGTTCTGCTAATTATGTTGCTAAAGTATACAAAGATTTTCTTGTAAAACATTTTGATTCATACCATCAGTATTATAAGAAGTTACAGGAAAATTTGCAAGAAACAGATAAAGAATAAAGGAGAAGGTTATGTCAGTGTCTATTATTCAGGGCGATGTCCTTAAGACTTCGGCAAAGTATATTTGTCATCAGGTTAATACCTTTGGCGTAATGGGCGCTGGTGTTGCTCTTCAAATTAAGAAGAATTATCCTCATGTTTATTTGGAGTATAATAAGTTTTGTAGTTATCATACTCCTGAAGAGCTCTATGGTAAAGTTCTTCGAATTGAAGAAAACAAAGATAGAGTTTTTCTTAATATGTTTTCTCAGGTTGGTATTGGTGGACCAAATGTAAACACCAACTATGAATATTTTCATGAATGTCTTCTTAAGATTCGTGAAATGATTCCCATTGGAGAAGAGATTGCCATGCCTTATATGATTGGGTGTGGTCTTGCTGGTGGAGATTGGTCTATTATCAGCGCAGATATTTCTGATACTTTAGGACTAAGCCATATTGTACGTTTGTATGATTTTAATGGCGTGACTTCTGTGAAAAATAATTATGAAAGTTTGGCTTAAATATATAGATTGTTGGTATGAAGATTGTTCTCTTGATTCTGTAATGACAGAAGAGGCTATGCTCAAGGATAAGCAGAGTTATTATCTTGAAGCGACTGTTAAACTTTCTGAGGATATTAAATATCTTACAGATAAAGTGGAAATTGCTAAAAAAGAAAGACAACCTTATATTGAACAGCATAAAGAATATTGTCAGAGAAAGAATGACTTAATTAAATCTTTAGATTCATTAGCAACTCTTTCTGATGACCAACAAAAGCGTATTTATATTTTACTTAAAGATGTAAAAGCAAAGTTGCGCAAATATACAAAAGAGATTGAAAGAAAAAGTTTTTATATCAAAGACTTAGAGCGAAAAATTGAAAGACTCAGAAATCAATCTGAGGAAGAAATTCTTGATTCTTATTTAAGAGAAAATCATATTGCTTATGAGAGTTGGGAAGTTCTTGAACATTAAATATTAATTAAGCTATATACTCCATTGGTTAAGTCTACGTTTGTCTGGTTAAGTTCATTACTTTACTGGTATCTTAGTAGGAAACCTATCAGGCTAGCATGAGGTCTCTACGGAGCATGGAGTTTGATACCATTCATGCGTGAGTGGTATCATATATGCAGGATTAGTGTTAGCGGTTAGCACGACGGTCTTCCAAACCGTAAGGGCGAGTCCGAATCTCGTATCTTGCTCCATCAAATTTTATTTAATAAACACTTGACAAAGAGTTTGTTAGATGTTATAATTCAAAATGTAAAAAGGAAGTACGAAAAATGACTGATATTACCCCTATCGTAGTTGCTGTAATTGGTTTGTGCTCTTTGATTTTTACAGTTGTCCTTATCCCTTATCTCAAGAAGAAGGGTAAGTTGGACGATGTTAATCATGCTCTTACTCAAGCAGAACTTATTCACAAGTATGCTTTGATTGCAGTCAAAGCTGTTGAACAGATGTTCCCTCGGGAAGTCGAAAAGCGTTTGCAGGAAGCAACAAAGTATTTCAATCAGCAGATGGAAGCTCTTGGTATTACTCTTAATGCAGATGAAGTTCGAAAGGCTCTTGAAGCCGCTGTATATGAAGTGAATCGTGAGCTTCACGATGAAAAGTTGAAGGAAAGCCAGATTCAGACTGACAATCCTGTTCCTTCGAATGACAAGATTGATAACACTGGTAATGTTATCCCTGATGAAGATACTGTAACTGAAGAAGCAGTAGGCTAAGATAATTTTCCTTTCTTATCTTAATAAATGTGTTGTTGAGACGCAATTACTCAGCGTCTATAAATAAGTTAAGTAACGTGAGGTTTGTTGGTGAAATACGAAAGTCCTCTTCGGAATGGAAAAACCAATATTATATGGGAGTATAGTTCAACTGGTTAGAATGCCGCCTTTACACGGCGGAGGCTTACAGGTTCGAGTCCTGTTACTCCCACCATCAGATTTAAATTTAAACAAAAGTTGACACTCACAGCAAATTTATTTTATGTTTTTGGAATAACGTCGTGTAAGGTTCGACTCCTTATTAACAAATCCCTTGAGCAAGGAATAGTTAACCGTGGATGGCTAGAAAAAAGTGTCAAGATTGCTCACTTATGCAGATATGGAGTAATGGTATCTCACGGCTCTGCTACAGCCGCTTACCGAAAGGTAATACAGGTTCGAGTCCTGTTATCTGCGCCAAAACTCGTGGATTCCGTATCCCTGTAAAAAAGCGGAAGAAGGAGTATTTGAGGAAGGTTTACTCAAATTAAAAATAAACCGAACGGCTGTATGATTCCCCAGTTGACCTCAAGGATGAGATGTTTAACATAATGCAAGCAATGTTAAATATATAGGCATGGGAGTAGGTTTAAGAACGCCTATGGTCAAAAAAAGTTCTTTTATATCCCCATTAGTGTAATGGAGCATTCTCGTTAAATGACGTTGAGTAAACACTAAGGTAGCTCCTTAGTGATAACAGACACATCGGGAGAGGAAGTTGGTTCGAATCCAATTATGGGGTTCAGACCCTACAATAATAGTGGTGACATTGTTGTAGGTATCGAAGTGGAAACGGTTGTTGTCATTGTAGATGATGCCACCGATGACGTGCTTGGTGTTGTTGGCTCAGATGGTGGACTGAGAGTCAATGACGAACTCGAATAACGGATGAGAGTATAAATAATTCCGTTTATATGCGGCAACTGGTGTAATAATAAAAGTAGCCATGGACAATACTTTTATTATGTTTGGAGTTCGATTCTTCGATGCCGCTCCAAAAGACAGAATGGTTAGATATTTCTTGATGTCTTTTCAAAAAACAAGAAATCCGTAAGGTCTGTACGAAACATTCCTTGGAATACAGTTTAGCTGGTTACAATGTATTCGACACTGAACCGCCCTCCAAGTCTGATGGACTGGTAACAATAGAAAGACCGTTGCTTTGCTTAACTGGGTACGTTAAACCCTTATGCAATGAGCAAAACTGATAATGAAAATGACCAAGATAGTTGAGTGTAAGCCCCTTATAAGGAATAGCCTCTCCTCAGCCAAACCGAGGACAGATAAGTGAAAAGCTGGTCTGTCAGTAGTTATCAGTTTTTGTTCCTTATATATTTAGTAAAATAAAAGGGTGTTTTTATGGATTACATTGATAAGCAGTTTGCTAAACGTGGATATAAATTAGTACGTCAAAATGAATATGGCGCTTATTATGAAAGAAAAGATAATAAGTTTAATTATACAAGCGAGCTTGATATTATAGCCAAAGCAAATGGTAAGCATCTTGTTCAGTGTTATGATGCCCAAGTAGTTTATGGTCATCCTGAAAAGGATTCTAACAACTATCGTGTTATGAATGAAGTTGATGGAATTGATGCTTCTCTTTCTTTTTGGATTTGGTTAAAGTTTCATCAGCTTAAAAGAAAGTATAAATGGGATAAGGTGAAGAAACATGATTGAGACATATATTAAGAAGCCTGTTGCTGTTCAAGCAATTATTTGGACTGGCGATAATGAGGATGAAATTACAAGCTTTGTTGGTGCTCATTGTTGTGTTACGACAGAGCATACTATGAATGGCGTTAAGAAGAATCTTATTATGTATACTCTTGAAGGTTATCACTGTGCCTCTGTTGGCGATTATATTGTCAAAGGTATTAAGGGAGAATTTTATCCTGTTAAGCCTGATATTATGGAATTAACTTATGTTAAGGTGACTGAGTAATGGATACTTCTTTGTTTGAAATTGTTGGTCATTATTCTATTTGGACTGGTGAAATTACTAAATTCCGAGTTGATGATATTCTAAGAGATAAAGAATTTAATTATTGGTATAAGATAGATTCTGAAACTATTGAATATCCTTGGGAAGTTCGTATTTTAGATGCTACTCAAGTTTGGACTAATGCTGACTGTTATCAAGATAGTACATCAGGTAAATGGATTTATAGCTGCATTCCTTATGACGGTTTAATCTTTACCCTTGAAGCTAATTCTATGACAGAATTGGTAGACCTTATTAGAGATTTTGTTACTCCTCCTGAAGACATGGAAATTAAACTTGTTGCAAGTCCTAATCATGATTGCTTTACTAATCAAGTTTCGATGTATTTAAGAAAAAATTCTGACAAAAGTTCTAATAAAGACTTGACAAAGATTTAAAAGTGTGGTAAGATAAATACATCTTAAGAGAAGAGAAAAATAAAAACTTCTTAAAAAAACAAAAAACAAAAATCAAAAAGAAAATTTTAATAAGTGGTTGACATCTTAAAGATGATATGCTATAATAAGTGCATAAATAAAACCTCCTGAATAATAAAGTAGACTCTTACAGCAATTTCCTAAAAAGGTTAACACAATTGTCTGCAAAACAATCATTAGCAAGTTCGATTCTTGTCAGAGGGCGCTCTGTGGTGAATAATACGCAAAAGAGTCTAGGTTAATTAATAGAGACATCTATAAAGAGGTAGTAATATGGATAATATGGATTGGAAAGAAGTTGTTAATTGTGCACCAAGGGACACTGTAAAGAAAGCAATAAAGTTTTGTGAAAGTCATGAGTGTGCAGAATGTTTAATTCATATTAATAATATTGAGCATAGAACAGAGTATGACAAATGTTGTGAATTTGTTCCTTGTGTGGATAATTTGATTTATGAATTGGTTGTACATCCACATTATAAACTTTAATTTGGTCGGTTAGTCAAGTGGGCTAAGACACTGGCCTTTCACGTCAGTAGCACGGGTTCGAACCCCGTACCGACTACCATTATTCAAATCAGAAATCCGTTCTTATGATAGTGTAAGTAAGTTTTATCGGATTTAAATGAGGGGAACTTAAATCTATCGAAGGGTTAAGAAATAATTGTTTGACGAAAAGTTGTTTCTCCTTTCTCTCTATCTGAGATGAATAATTTCCTTTCTGTAAGATGATATTGTAAAGTAGAGACTAACAGCAAATTATGTTGATAGCCAAACTCCCATTCTTCGGTTCGAATCCGAACGTCTTCAGTTGAAGTATGTAGCCAAGTGGTTTAAGGCAGGAGTCCATAACAACAATGTCTCTAGTAAAATAAAAGGAGTAAAAAATGCCAGCTAAAATTGATTTAACAAATTAGACTTTTGGAAAATTAAAAGTGGTTGAACCAGCTCCATCTAAAAATGGAAAGACTTATTGGAAATGTTAGTGTGAATGTGGTAATTTTACTATTGTTCAAACTGGACATTTAAGGTCTCACAAAGTTCGTTCTTGTGGTTGTCTTAAAGTAATAAGACCTTATGAAGATTTGAGTTTAGGATTTAAAAAGTGTGCTTTGTGTGGGAAAATTTTTAATTCTAATAATTATAAAAGAAATTATTGTTATGAATGTTCTCCTAAAGGTTTAGATTCAGCTAAAAGGTTACGTTTTTTAAAAAGAAAAATTAAACATCTCTTAATTGAGTATAAACGGGGAAAATGTGAAAAATGTGGTTATAATGAACATGAAGCTGCATTGCAATTTCATCATAAAGACCCTTTTAAAAAGGAATTTAGTTTAAGTTAGGTTAATCTTAATTCAGAATTTACAATAGAAAAAATGAAAACAGAAGTTGATAAATGCATGTTGTTATGTGCTAATTGTCATATGATTGAACATTTTAAATTAGATGAGTTTGATTTATAAAGATGCGTTTGTGGCCAAGTGGTAAGGCACCGCACTTTGTTGGATAGCATTAGGGCCTCGATAAGTTCAAGACTTATATCCAACCCCATAATGCGGGTATCGAGAGTTCGAATCTCTCCAGACGCACCAATAGCAGAAATGCTTATTTTGTAATGACTTCAATAGTAGACGCTTACAGCAATTTTAATTGTACTTATCTGTTAAATAAGAATACACAAAAAGCGTCTAGCCCCTTTCTAAAAAAGGGAATAATTAAATGGGTGAGTAGTGAATCGGCAAACACGGGAGTCTGTAAAACTCTTTCCTAACGGAGTAGAAGGGTCGGCACCTTCCTCACCCACCAATTTAAAATTTAAAGGAGAAAATATTATGGGTTTTATGGGAGAAATTTCAGAAGATATTGGTTGGAATGATTGTATTAATTATCTTCTAAAAAATGTTGATAAATTTCAATCAACTTTAGACGGTGGAGCTTATGATTATTTTCCCAATGATGAAATTAAAGAAATTTTAAAGAATTTAATTAGACCGGAAATCTAATAAAATTTTTGTTTTAAAACTCTTGACAAAATGAAAATTTTATGCTATAGTAAAAATATGATAAAGATACAAATTTATTTGTAAGCTAATTGTTCATTTTTTATTGTTCATAAAAGCATTCCTTTCAAGTAGACTCTAACAGCAACTTTACAATCACAAATGCTAAGGGCCTGTTTGTTGGAGGTTCGAATCCTTCACTCCCGACCATCGGGAGTTAGCTCAACGGATAGAGCAACAGATTTTGTAAAAATGAGTCTAGTTAATAAATTGACGCTCCTATTTTCTTCAAATAGGCAAATATAAATTCCTTTCAAGTAGACACGTACAGCAAAATTACTTGATGCTTTAATATGGAAAATTAACGATAAGGTTCGACTCCTTAATCTTCTTTAGAAGATGCGTGGTTGCTGGAAATCAAAAAAACGTGTCTAGGTTAAGTATGGCTGAGTGGCGAAATTGGCATACGCAGTTGCTTCAAGTACAACCCTCGAAAGAGATGTGGGTTCAAGTCCCACCTCAGCTACCATAGTTGCATCTCAATTGGCAGATAGCGAATGTAACTTATATTAAACTGCCCGATTCAGCAAGGATGGCTAAAGCCTTGTCGGTGTTCCATATATTTGAACTCATCTTTAATCTGTTAAGTTAAAGTCCTTCGGTGTTCTACATGTTTGAACTCATCTTTAGTCCGTTAAGCTAAAGCCCCAACGCCCGTCCGAAGTCTTGGAGTAGAGAGCAAGTGAATGGTTCTCGAACGCAAAGTAAGCTGTCACAAGCTGAAAAAGGCTATAAGCCGTACATGGGTAGAACACAGATATATGGTGAGAGATGTTAGGGTGCGAATGTAACATCAAAAGCCTACAGCGAAAAGCTATACGGAGAAGTCTGTGCCGTGTTTACGGGAATAAGTAGTTGCGTACTTATTCAAACAAAAACTCTGATTACTGCAACTAAATCGGGGTAGGTATTGAGGTTATGGGTCATGTAACCTTAAAACACAATAAGCCGAGCACACTGCTTATTGCTCCTAACAGGTGGTGCTGAGGATGAACAACAAAAGCCAAGTTATAGAGTTCTTGTAAAAAACTCTGTTGTTATTTAAAAGAATAGCTCAATTATGGGCCTGTAACTCAGTTGGGAGAGTGTCTGCTTTGCACACAGGAAGTCGCAAGTTCAAGTCTTGTTAGGTCCACCAAAAGTTTTAAGGGCAGTTTCTTTAAAAAACATGCAATTTGCTGATGGGTTTTCCAAACGGATGTGGAAATTAAATGAATGGAAGGGTATAATTCAGCCCAGAATCAGCTTTAAAATTATATTTGGGTGTGTAGTTCAGTCTGGTCAGAACACTTGACTGTTAATCAAGGAGTCGAAGGTTCAAATCCTTCCATACCCGCCAAAAGTGGAGAGTGTAGGTTCGAGTCCTGCCCTGCTCGTGGGAAACTCTTGCAGGAAGCTGCTAGGTACAGCGCCACTTAGAATTTCTTTCACCTTATTACGCGAAATATGGGATTGAGATGTTGCTTTAGTCGGGTTCTTTTACAGCAGAAAATAAGAACGCACCTGTTTAATTGGGTCTTTTAGTTCAGTAAAAACAAGGAAAGACCTCGCTTGTTTAGGAATTTTCTTCAGATATTGAACGAAAACATTTAGAGAATTCTCTCATTGCAATGCCGAAAGGTAGCAAGATATGAAAACAGCTAATTGGTGGACGTACTTGCTACTGAGTAGGGATAAGAGAGAATTAAATATGCTTTGGTAGCTCAATTGGTAGAGCAGTGGACTGAAAATCCACGTGTAGCCAGTTCGATTCTGGCCTAAAGCACCATTGCTGGCGAGTGAAACGGATATATAAATCACGCTTGGCTCATACCCAAGTAATAGTGGGTTCGACTCCCATGCTTCAGCAACCAAAAAATAAAAGGAAGTAAATTCTAATGACTATTAATTTTAAGACTTACATTTATTAGACAGCAAATAATAAAAAGTTTGTTTATAGATGTCCTCATTGTAATAAAGGGATAATGCAAGTAGCAGAAACTAAAACTGCTAAAGATGAAACTAATTTTTTATCTTGGAATTATACTTGCCCAGTTTGTAAGAAGCAGATTGTCTCTATTGAAAAAGACGGTTGTTCTTCTTTTAAAAGTGTGTTCCCTCCAATGACTCAAATTAGTGATAAAGAATTTACTGATATTAAAAAGGATGTAGGAGAGAAGGGTATTTATCTATTCTCTGAAACATAAAATGCTAGCGTACAGAAATTGGTTATAACTGCCTAGACTTGAAATCTTGTGTGCTGACGTTGAATCAGCCTGTGGGTTCGAATCCTACCGCTAGCGCCATTAAACGGAGTCTTTAATATAAAAATTTGGAATGGAAATGATTTTGAATATCTTGGTTATTTTGTAAAAAATAATAAGAAAGCCAAATATTTTGAGGTTTTTGATAAGAATGGCAATCTTCTTTTCAGACAAACTAATTGGGGTCATGCTTGTGTGACTTCAGTTAAACATAAGATTGAAGACTTTCATAAAAAATATGGACAGGAGATTAAAAATGAGCAATAATAATTCAATCGAAATCGAACGTAAGTTTTTAATCTCTGGTTTTCCTAAAGTCGATTTTGATGAAGTCGGAATTGTTAAAACTATCTATATTAATATCAAATATAATTCTGATGGAAAAATTTTACAGGAAATTCGTATAAGACGTTGGTTTGAAAGTGGCAAAGGTTATCGTCCAGATGCTCTTACTTTTAAATCTGGTGGTACTTTAACTCGTACTGAAATTGAAACAAATCTTACAGATAATTCTTTGTTTGACTGTTTTAATGAACTTGGTTATAATCCTATTGTAAAAGATTATAGAGGTCTTTACAATAATGGTTATTTAATTGAATTCAATCTTGTAGATGGCGGTACTGATACTGCTTTCTATTATGCCGAAGTTGAATTTGATTCTGAGGAAGAAGCTAACAGTTATGTTTGGCCTTTTCCTGAAGTATTTATTGAGGAAGTTACTAATAAGCCTGAATATAAGATGGCAAATTATTGGAAACGTACTCGTGGATAAGGACTTTTATTAGTCCTTCATTTGCTGGATTAGTTCAGTTGATAGAACGTATGATTTGTAATCATAATGTCAGGGGTTTGAGTCCCTTATCCAGCTCCATTGAAGTGTAGCTCAGGGGTAGAGCGGCGTAGGGGTATCTTCGCTGGTCGTTGGTTCGATTCCAACCACTTCATTTTAGAATTTCTTTTCCGAATAAAAGAGGGTTTTTATTATGGATGAATTTTTAATCTCAGAAGAGAATATGAAAATCTTTGAGCAGATTAAAGCTTTAAAGAAAGATAAATATACCATGAAAGATGTTAATACCATTTGCGAATTGCTTGGGGTTAAATTGTTTTGGTATCAAAAGTTTGTTCTTCTTCATCTTCTTAATGATAAAAATTAAATGAGGTATATATGCCGATAAGAAACGGAAACAATGATATTTATAGTGACATTTTCTTCCAATATTTGAATGAGAATGAAGAGAAGATGATTGATGAAGTGGCTTCTAAGCTTGAAAAACACAATCCAGTTCTTTATCCTAAAGATGTTTCAGTAGCAATTTCGAAATCCATTTGTAGGGATTATAAGAAATATCTTTATGAACACGGATATACTTTTAAGAAAGAATACTTAGAAGAATACTTAGAAGAATACTTTAAAAATTTAACAGAAGAAATTCTTAAAAACTCTTGACAAAAGAAATTGAATGTGATATACTAAATTATAGTTTCAAATCTATTATCCAGTTTCATTAAATTTTAAGTGTGATTAAAATGAGTAAACAGATTAAATTGACTCCTTTACAAAAATTAGAGTTTATCAAAATGTGGTTGGGAAAGGATTTCTTTTTTCCTAAGCAACGTGAAGAAAAACTTTTAGATTTGTTAAAGGATGAAAAAGAAATCAAATGCTCAAAAGACTATAATTCTTACTTAGCTACTTTAAAATTTCTTGAACAAGTTCTTACAGATGCTCAAACATGGGATGAATTTGTTGAGGATGAATAAAAAGAAATTTTAAAAAGTACTTGACAAGATGAAGAGTATATGTTATACTTAAGATGTGGTTGAGAGGTGAAGATAATGACTTAGTTAGAAAAATCTCCTTTATTTCAAATAACTAAAGAAGAGTGGCAAAAAATAATTGATTCTTCCACAAGTTATTCAGATATATTAAGTAAAGTAAATAGAAGGGATGATAGGAATAGTTATTCTACATTAAGAAAAATTCTTTCTTCTTTCTCTGATTTAGATTATACTAAGATGAAAGAAAATGCTTAGAATAAACTTTATAAAGGTGAATTATCTTTTGATGAAGTGTTTAAAAAAGGAACACATTTTAATACTTCAACTTTAAAAAGAAAATTAATAAAAAGTGGTATTAAAAAGTTTGAAAAATGTGAGTGTTGTGGAATTTCAAGTTGGATGGGAAAACCGATTGTAATTCAATTACATCATAAAGATGGAGATAATACTAACAATGAAGTAGATAATATCGCTGAATTATGTCCCAATTGTCACAGTCAAACAGATAGTTATGCTAAACAAAAAGGTAATAATTTAAATAATATTCTTCCAGATGTAAGTCCTGAGAAAAAGAAAAATTATTGCTTAAGTTGTGGGACAGAAATTTCCAAAGGTAGTAAATATTGCGAAAAATGTGAAAAAGAAAGACGCTGGAAAAATTCTAATCGTCCTCCTAAAGAAGTTTTAATTAAAGAGCTAGAAAATTTTACAAGCTATGCTTCTTTAGCAAGGAAATATAATACAACTGATACTAATATAAAAAATTGGATTATTAGTTATGAATTGTCTTTTCCTAAGAAAACTTTTGTCAAATATAAATCTAAAATCCATCATCCAGAATATCAGGTATATTCAACAAGGAAGACTGCTACTGGTTGGGAAAGATATTTACAATTAGGTCAACATAAAATTGCTCGATATGTTCCTCGGCATACAATTTCACAAATAGAAGAATATATAAAAAACTTTTATGATGAAGCAGTAGAAAAAGGGATTATTGAAAATAATTGATGCGGGAGTTAAGGAGGGGCCACCTTACCACATTCCGAGTGTGGGTTAAATCCGTCAAGAACGGTGTTCGCGGGTTCGAATCCCGTCTCCCGCTCCAATTCCTTAGTAGTTTAAAAGACGATAAACAAATTAAAATACCCTTCAGTCGGAAAGCCTCTAATGAGTATAGAATGGCACTCAAGTAGGGAGTTCTGGATGGGCGAATCGGAACCACCAGCTAAGGAAAAATATATAGGGGTATAGCCAAATGGTGAAGGCAGCGGCCTTTGACGCCGCCATTAAAGGTTCGAATCCTTTTACCCCTGCCATAAGCAACAATTCAAATTTATCGTTTAACGTAGACGCTTACAGCAAACAATAATAAAATCAAATTCTAGTAAAAAAGATATAAATTAATATTTAAAAAAGATTTTGGGTATTGTTCCTTGCTAATTAGTTTATGATGCTTTCATGATTCTCCTTTGTTAGTATTATGCGTCTAGTTTATAAGTGCCGTACCAAGGTTGGGGTCGCTCGACGGAGGGCTTAAGAAGGGGTTCGAATCCCCCACGGTGCAAGATTGAATTGTTTGGAGTACTACAAACAAGATGGTAAGTTATTGATGATTTAAAAGTAAACCCTTACAGCAATTTAACTACTTAATTTTTGCTTGAAAAAAGATTATGGATAGGGTTTAGATTTGTAATGTTAAAAGTAGACACTAACAGCAATTTTAAAAAGTATTCTATATATATATTAAAATGCCAAAATTTAATTGTACATATTAACTTTTAAAGTGTCTAGGATTTTATATGCTGATATAGCTCAATAGGTTAGAGCTTCCGACCACGAAATAGCTTAAGAAAAGCAAAGGATGTAAGTTCAAATCTTACTTTCGTGACCATTATAATCGGAGGGTTGAGTGTTCGAGCCACTCTATCAGCACCATTTATAATTAAAAATAAAGTAGACTCTTACAGCAATTACTTAGAGACTTGTGATGTGGGATTACAAATGTTTTGAAAAATGAGTCTAGCTTTATTAAGCGCCTGTAGTCTAATTGGATAAAACCGCACTCTTCTAAAGTGTATCTTATGAGTTCGAATCTCGTCAGGCGTACCACTTAAAGTCATTTGACTTTATTTAATATTGCGGCGTAGTATAATGGTAAATGCGCACGGCTCTAACCCGTGAAATGCTCGTTCGATTCGAAGTCGCCGCTGAAATATCTAAGGAAAAGTATTTTTCCTTTTGACATATAAGCAGAATAAACAAAAAACTAAACAAAAAACTAAAGTAAAACAAAGAAATTAAAGGAGACAAAAAATTATGTGTGACAACTGCAAGAACGACATTTCCCGACCGTCTAACTCTTCTATTGCTTATGGTGTTTATGAGAGTGGTGGCGTAGTCAAGGCTGAGGTAACTGATACTGCATTTGATGCAATGCATGTTATTACTCGTCTTTGTGAAAAGGCTGATATGAAGACTATTTCTCTTGAAGGTATTTGGGAGAACACTCTTCTTGAAAACAGCTATCGTGGTAAGGCTAAGGTAAACCATGCTGATGGTGACAAGTTCGTTGAGGACATTGGTAAGGAGTTTGCTCGTGGCAAGGCTCTTGAAAAGTATCATCGAGCATTTGACCGTAAGATTCTTGCAATGCTTCTTGATGCACGAGTTCTGGTTGCAACCATTGAACATTATTGTGCTAAGAAGAGTATCAACACTGAAAAGATTCCTTCGATTGAAGCGATTTCTAAGAAGCGCTTTGGTTGTAAGTAATCAAAAATAAAAAGTAGTTCATCTAAAATTTTCATAAATTCACTCCAAAAAGAGGAAGAGGTCGAATGTCTTCTTCCTTTTTTTACACATTTTTTTTGTAGATTCTCTAATAAATACTTGACAAGAAAAGATATATATGGTAATATTTAAATAAATAGAAAGGAGAGTTGATATGGCAATTAACAACATTACATATGGAGAGGTCGAGGAATTTTTCTCGGAGCTTATTTCTCCCACAACTCCTAAAGCTCGTAAGTATTATGTTTATGGTACTTATCAAAGAGCTATTGAGGACGCAAAGATTGAGAAGGAATTTGAAGATGTTTTCAAGAGTTCTGGTGGATATCAGTGGAGTTACAGCGCTACCATGATTGGTGAAGACATGTGTGTTATTACTTGGTATGACAAGGGAGAGGTAAAGGGCTATATTCCTTGTTACAAGGATAAAGAAGGACACATTCACAATTCTTCAACTGCTTTTCTTGATTTTGATGAAGCAGTACTTGGTTGTGTAGCTTTAAAGAAAACCAATGAAGTAAATGCTGTTGAATGGATGTATAAGCTTGTTACAAACAATGATTCAAAGCATTAAAATAAAAAATTAAAATAATAAAAAGAGGTAAAATAAAATGCGTAAGCTTAATACGATTCAGAAGAGGAACAACCTTAATACTGTGTACGCCGTTGATGAAAAGGGCGTTGGCAATGCCAATCATGTTTACAATGTTATTGTAACTGATGGTCAGGGTAATGAGACTCCATATTCTATTGCTTTCCAAAATGGTCCTCGCAAGGAAATGAATTCAATTCATGGACTTCTTGACACAGACCTTCTTGAGATTGTTCGTGACCGTCTTCAGGGTTTCCAGTCTGGTGAATTTGCTTGTCGTGAAAATGCGATTGCACTTACTCATCTCGAAGAGTGTTTGCTCTGGATGAATAAGAGAGTTGAAGACCGTGCAGAACGTGGAGTACTTGGTACTTCTAATAAATAATTAAGATGGATAGAAATAATCTTACTGTCATTAAAGGGGGGAAGGATGAAAATTCTTCTCCTTCTTTAGAAAATAGACCAATTCCAAAGTGCAAATTTTGTTCTCAGCCAATGATTGCTGGAGAGAAAGATACCTATTATTGCACTTGTAAGAATTATTTGTCTTATTTACGTTTATTAGAGCAAATGCAAAAGTTAGAAGAAACTTATAAAACCAATATGGCTGCTTATCAATCTATTGCTCAAAAGCTTTTACAGGATTCTGATTACTATAAAAAGGTAATTGCTCTTACAAGAAAGAGACAAGAAGAAGAAAAAGAAGAAAAAAATAATCCTAAGAAGTCAGTAAAGGTAATTAACTTTACAGAAATAAACAATAATAAAAACAAGATAAAAGCTGAGGACGATGATATTTTAGGATATTATTGGTTTCCTCCAATTAACTAAATTATTAATAAAACAAAGTAAAAAGAAAGGAGACAAAGAAATATGCCCCAGTGGGAAAGATGGCAAGGAGAATTGCTTCACAGTCTCCAAGATATTATAACATATAGTCATTTAGGACTTGTATTTACTTTAATTCCAAACGAGGAAATTTCTATAGACCAAGAAGAAAAAGATTTGCACTTGTCAATTAAAGCAATGGTTTATAAGAAATATTATAATTCTATTTCGCCCCCAAGATGGACTTGGAATGATTCTTTAGCATCCGCAAAAAACAATTTGATGGTATTTATCAATGAATGGTTAAAGAGAAAGGGGTTGTTGTAATACATAAGATGGAAGATAACAACAAAAAGTTACATGGTATTTTAGGATTAATTCTTAATGCTTTTTACTTTTTTATTGGAGCACATTATTTAACTACTTGTTATACGACAAGTATATTATCGTATATTGTTTTAGTAACAGCTTTTTCTGTTTATATTGGGTATTGTTATACTTTTGGTGTCAAATGGGAGATTAAGCGTATTCAATCCAACGAAGAGAAAATTGAAAACATAGAAAAGAAAATCGAAACAATGGAGAAGAGTATCAATTATCTTATGGAACACTCTTCTTTAGATGAGAAAAAATATAATAGATATTTAGATATTTCTGAACAAGAGGGTTTTGACCCAATTACACATCAGCGACTTTAAAAAAAATTTTTGAAAAGTATGTAATAAGTACTTGACAAAATAAAAGTTAAGTGCTATTATATAACCAAGCTAAAGGTAACACTTTAGCGAACTAGAAAAGGCTTAAGACAAGATGTA
The DNA here is from genome assembly GCA_900553365.1 of uncultured Clostridium sp. Taxonomy (GTDB): domain Bacteria; phylum Bacillota; class Clostridia; order TANB77; family CAG-508; genus UMGS1781. Next base: position 19,683 of record USDL01000001.1, on the reverse strand, counting down.
GCAAGCATTATTTAATTGATTTGGTTGTAAAGCGTTTCACCAACGCAGATTGCTACGACGAACTAAACTTGCTTAAAGGTAGTGGGAGCAATCCTCTAAAAGATTTCCGATGGTGGTTTGGAACTTCTCTATTTAGTGTAAGAAGGTAAATGGATAAGGCAACATCCGTGTTAGCGTTTATCGTGTAGGAAATTTTAGAGTAGATAAAAAGAAAGGGAAATATAATGTCTACTAAAATTTATGAAATTATTCCTTATGAAGTAGAAGCTTTGAAGTGGGAAAAAGACAATTGGAAAGAAGTTGTAGAATTCTTTAAAGCTCACAACACTGAAATTAAGAATGTTATTAAATATTCTGAAAAGGCGCTTGAAAGTTTTAAAAAGCTTAGTAAGACTTGGTTTGAAAAAAATATTGATAATGAAGGTAGATATGCTTTTGTTGCTTATAGGCCAGAAGATGATTCTTATGATGAATATGAAGAATTTGTTGAACTTGGAGATTATTTTGTAATTGAAAAAAAATGGTTTAGTTTATGTAAAACATGGACTTAATTTTGAGAATATGTTTAGGGAGAAAGAAAATGTTTGAAGTTAAGTTTCTTCGTCACAACAAAAAAAAGTATAACAGTAATATTTCCCAAGAGTATTCTTTCAAGAAAACTTTTAATACTGTAACAGAATTTATGCAATATTTGGATAAAACTCCTCGACTTTCTGTTTCAGTAGTTAATTATAGTGGTCTTAGTCATTCTGAATGGTATGCTTTTTGTCAAAAAAGGCATCAGAAACTTTGGAATGATAGACTTAAATATAAAAAAGAACATCCTGAAATTTCTTGGATTGACCAGTATCTTACGCCTGAGCACAAAAAAAGAGAATTCCTTAATTTGTTAAAAGGTGGAAAGTTTGAGCCTGCTCATAATCTTCCCAAAAATTATTATAAGAAGCATGATTTGTAACTTAAATTGATTTAATATAAAGTTGTCAAGAAAAAGTTTTTAGAACTTCTTGACAACTTTATTTTTTTGTGGTATACTTTATTTACAAAAATATTCAAGGAGTTTTTGAAATGGAAAAAACTTTTAATATCAAGTGTACGATGGAAGAAAGATGGATTGATTCTTTTCTTTCTATGTTACGTTATATGGAAGCCTGTGGAAAAATTGGACATTCTACTTTAATTGGTTTCTATAGTGATGGTGATGGAGATTTCCGACCTCTGTTTGAACCTGATGTACAATTTAATAGAGATGATGGCTATGTTCCTGAAAAGGATAGTGGCAAAATCCCTTCGAGGATTTATGATGCTGGCTAAAAGTTAGCCAAGATTGGAGACTTTAATGATTGGAAGTATTGGAAAGTAAAACAGTTGTTCCTTTTACGCCAGAAGAATTTGCCGAAAGAGCGCAAGAGATTGTAGATTTATGTCAAGGTGATGCAACTCTTTTAAATGGTTGGGGACATAGAGCAATGGATAGTTTAATGGAAGATGTGTTATGGTCTTTAGGTTTTGATAAACGGATTGAAATTTTTGACCAGCTACGTCGGGTGAGGTATTGAAAGGCATAATATGAAACAAATTAGGAAAAAAGTTTTTGAGACTAATTCTTCAAGTGTTCATTCATTGAGTATTGAGGGTAAAGACAATTATGATTATACACAACTTAATGATTATATTGAAGAAGATTATGGTCACAATGGTTACGGCAAGTATCTAAAATTAAATTTTGAAGCCTTTGGATGGGGTTGGGACTCTGATTTAGATGAAAATAGCGCAATAGCTAAACTTGAATATATCTTAACTGCGATAACTTGTTTCCAAGGTTATAATATTAATTGGAGCAGTAGAGAAGATAAAGAAGAAGCTATTAAAGAAGTTATGGAATCTGATGATTTCCAAAAGTTTGAAGATGATGTAAAGTATGCTCTTTCTAAACATGATATTCACATTACAGGAATTAAAATTAGTCCTGATGAAGATGGTTATGTAGACCATCAAAGTCTTGATTATTATGTTTCTGATGGGATGTATTATATTTTTGCAAGAGATGGAATTACATTAGAAGATTATATTTTTAATAAATGCTATAGTTTGATTATCGACAATGACAATCACTAACACAAAATAAAATAAAAGTGAAATTTTAAGGAGTATTATAAATGTCTAATAACAATAGTTGTATGTTTAAGTGCAAGAAGAAGAACTCAATTGATGGAAAGATTTATCGTGTATATCAGATTTTACCACTCCCTAGTCAGCTTGGTACTCTTGGTCTGATAGGCATTATGTATTGTGAACAGGACAAGAAGTTTGACGCTAATGATTTGAGCCAGTTTGAAATTATTGAAGAGATTTCCCTTCAGTAATTAAATCAAAAAACTAACAAAATAATTTAATAAATACTTGACATTTACCTCTCCTTATGATATTCTCTTAATAGAAAAAAATAAGGAGAGTTGTTTTTTATGAACATTTATAATCAGTATAATCGCTTTGTTCATTTTGTCGGTGATATTCTTATTACTGACCCTTGTTATATTATCCGCGAAGACGGTAAGATGAATTACAAGACTTATCCTAATATGGAAGATTATTATTCTAAATACAAGATTATTGGGAATGGGCATAAGGGTTATCCTACTCCTGATATGTATGAAGATGTTACTTGGATTGACATGAAGAACCCCTGTATTTCTGCCACCGCTTCTAAAAGCGCTCTTTCTCCCGAGGAGGAACATGTTATTGCTGTAGCTTATCGTGATTGGCAGAATGGAGAGCATACTAGTGACCCTAACATCCATAGGGTTTCTTTTTCTCCCACTTACGAAGCTGAAAACAAAGCTTACAACGAAGCTGTAACAAAGTGGGAAAAAGAACAGGAAGATGACTGGGGAAAGTGTTGCTGTGGAGGAGCCATGATGAACCTTGGCATTGAAACCTCTATTGTTTGCGATACTATTTATGGTGATTGGTCTTGCACTACTTATAATAGTTTAACCAAGGAAAAACTGGGAGAGTTCTGTGCTGATTCTGGTCAGGTTGGTATTTTCCTTATGAGTGAAGTTCTTGCATATAATCCTGACCTTAACCTTCCGAAGCATTGTGCTACGATTATTAAAAACTTTGACGGGCATGTTCGTGTCAACAAGAAGAGCAACGGCAAGTACACTTATGATGGTAAAGAGTATGATGATATTGTTGCAGAGGTTGAAGGTGTCAGTAACACCTTGAATTTCAAAAGTGCTCAGACTGGATTTTAAGGAGATAATATGAAACAGATTAGACGTAATGTTTTTGAAACTAATAGTAGCTCAAGTCATTCTCTCGTAATTACGACTGATGATGAACACTATACCAGAGAAGAAATTAATAAAAATTTTTATAGAACTGATGGTATCGTAAGACTATGGGAATCTTCTCTTGAATTTTATCGTTCTCCCTTTAACATGCTTGTAACTTTTAAGGATAAGCTGAGATATGCTATTGCATCTTCTAATGGCAATCTTGTAGACCAGTGTAGAGAACTTTGTTGTAAGTATGTGGATGGATTTGTAGACTTTGAATTTGATACCAAAGATTACGTTTGGGATTCAGAAGTTAAAGATTATGTAGAAGCAAAAAGCCCTGTCCCTAATTATGGTGGCACTGATGACTATCAAATTGAGGGATGGCTTAAGTATTATAATGTATCTCTTGAGGAATTTTTAACTAATAAGAGATATATTGTAGTTGTGGATGGAGACGAATATTGTGTCTGGTCTAATATTAAAGATTCTGGTTTGGTTGATGTAAAAAAAATTATTCACGATAGCTATGAAGAATCCGAAGCAGAATGGCGTGAGCAATATTTAGCTCAACTGGAAAAGGAGAAAAAAGATGCAGACTCCAAACATGAGGACTAAGCACAAAATGAAGCGCTATGAATTATCTGATTATTTTCTTTCTTTGACTACAGGGGAACAAATTAGTCTCCTTACTAATACAGGGTTCAAAAAGGGATTTTGGAGAGAACCTGAAAAGTTGAGTCATTATTGGATGACTTATCATTTTTGTCTTTTTAACTCCGAAAAAGAAAGAATTTCGTATGAATTTAGTTTTGATGTAGCGATTGACATTTATGACCTTAAATCTTGGAATGATTTTGATAATCTTGAAGTTATTGATGATGATTTTGGTCAACCGTACTATGCTTTTTTCAGAGCTCAAGATAGCGGACATAGTTTTCCTTTTCTTGATATGATTATTAAGAAATATGAAAATCAAATGAGTAAATTGATAGAAGCTAAAATTTTAAAAGAGGTAAATTAAATGAAGCAAATTCGTAAAAATGTATTTGAAACGAATTCTTCTTCTACTCACACTCTTGCTATTTGTACCGAGGATGAGTATAAAAAATGGCAAGAAGGTAAAATGCTTTTTAACAAATGGAATGAAACTTTTATTAAAAACTCCATTAATATTACTAAGCAAAATAAAGTAGAAGCCGAAGAAAGATATAACACATATAAAGGGAAGTACTATAAAGACTGGTCTGAACTTACAGAGGCAGAAAGAGACGAGTATACTTATAATTATATTGCCCAGCAACGCAGACAGGAAAAGAGCTTTTCTTTTGAAGAGGATGGTTTGACCTATCAAGAATTTATGCAAGATTGTAGTAACGGGGGGCTTGAAACCGAAACTTCTCACTATACTTCCCCTAGTGGAGACAAGCTTGTTATTACTTGTGCTTATGGTTATAACTAAATAACTAAGAAACTTTAATAAGTCAAGGAGAATATTTTTTATTAACTCCTTGACTTATTTGTTTTTGTGCGGTATAATTTAATTACTCGAAAGGAGATGTAATTATGCTCGAAGGAATTAATATTATTAGTACAGAAGTAACTAAAGATGTAGATGTTCCTCTTTTTATTTTTATTTGTGGAGTTGCTTGTGTTTTAATGTTTTGTTCAATCCAACTTCTAAAAGCTGGTTTTGAAATTACAAAATCTACTTCGCACAAACTCTTTAAAATTGTTTTTAACAGTTTAAATATTGTTATTTTAGGAGTTTGCTTATTCTTTTCTTCTGTTATTGTAAGCAAAGCTCTTAATGATTGTTTTTTTAATCCAGTTTATAACACAAAGTATACCGCAACAATTTCCGATGAAGTTAGCTACAATGAATTTACTAAAAAATATAAAGTTCTTGAATACAATGAAAAAGATAACACTTATGTAATTAGGGAGAAAGAAAATGTCGATTGAAAATAATCCAGCTATTGAAATTCTTAATACAGTTGTAACTACAAAGGATGGAGACCTTTTTGTTCTTATTTGTTCTATTATTGTTGTGCTTTGTGGAATTGCTTGTATATGCGTTTTTATTGCAGATTGGATTAAAAGATGCGGGTCAATGGATGGATTTGGTGCTATTATTGCAGCAACAATTATTTTTTGCGGGATTGCAGGATTCAATGTTTATGCAATGAAGCATCCAGTTGAAATTATTTCTTATGAAGTTAGATTTACTGACCCCGACCATTTTTCTTTAACCGATTATGAAAAACTTGAAGAAAATTATGTCATTTCTAGAGAAGGAAAAATTTACACATTAAAAGAAAGGGCTGACAAAGATGATTGATGGTGTTAATCTAATTACTACTGAAACTATTTGTATTTCTGGTGGTTTTTTAAGTAATTTAATTTCTGCTATTGTTGGAGCAATTGGTTGTATTGGTACAATTGTTGTATTAATTTCTTGGGTTAAGGAAGAAGAAGCATGGGGAGCATTTTTCTTTTGTTTATCTATGGGTCTTTGTTTAGGTATTGTTTCCTTTATGTGTTTCAATGACGCTTTTAATCCAAGGTATGAAAAACGATATCTTGTTCAGTTAGACGATAAAATTTCTTCTGAGTTTATTGACAAATATGATATTGTAGAACGAAAAGATAATAATGTCTATATAATTAAAGAGAGGAATACAAATGATTAACGGTATTGAAGTTTTAACTTCCGAAATGGTCAGAACATCTCCTGAATTTGACGAACTAATTTTTGTTGGGATTCTTTTTATAGGTTTCGCCTTAGTTGTATTTTATTGCTTTGGCTACTGTGTTAAAAACAAATTGGGTTGGGTAGCTCTTGTTAGTGCTATAGGTGTTATTTTACTTAGTTTGGTTGCTGGTAAGATGTTTAAGATGGCTTTCTTTCCAACCTATGAAGAAAGATATATGGTACAATTAAAAGAAGAAATTCCTTTAGATTTTATAAAGAATTATGAGATTCTTGAAGATAAAGGGAATGACATTTATATTGTTAGAGAGAAAGGAAATGAATAAAAATGAAGATTTATTGTGCATATGACCATCTAAATTGTGAGTCTGCTCCAAAGTCTCAGGAAGAGGTTCATGCTTGTGAATATTATGGTTCTTACCTTTGTAATGCTTGTCCCTCTCGTTATGATGGTGACAAAGTAAAGAAGTATATGGAGGATAACCCTCGTGTTGAACACTAAAAAGGGGAGTTAATTATGGGGTATACTACTGAATTTAATGGAGCAATTTCTTTTGATAGACCTGTTTCTTCTGAACTTAAAGAGTACATTAATAAATTTAGTTATACTCGCCGTATGAAGCGAGATAATGAAAAGATTAAAGAAGTGTTTCCAGACTGGAAAAATCTTTGCTATAACGGAAATTTGGGTGAAGAGGGAGAATATTTCATTGGAGGTTTGGGATTTGCTGGGCAGGAATTTGATGATTCTGTTATTGACAACAACTATCCTCCTTACACTCAAGCTAGTCTTTGGTGTAAATGGATTATTAATGATGAAAACAAACTTGTTTGGAATGAAGCAGAAAAGTTTTACAACTATATTGATTGGTTGAAATATCTCATTGATAATTTTCTTGCACCTAATGGATATGTTGCTAATGGAATTATTGAATATCAAGGAGAAGTACCTTGGGATTTTGGATATATTGAAGTAGTTAATAACAAGGTTTATAAAAAGCCGTCAAAAAGGAATAAAAAATGACTAATAATAATGGAGTTAAGTTATATAATGAACGTGTAACGAAAGAATTTCTTAAGTATCGTAAGGTTCATCGTATTTATTGCAGTGATTGTGATGTTGAGATGAAGATAGGTGAAATGACTTATGCTACTTATCCGCCCATTTATGAATATGTATGTCCCAAGTGTAATCACAAAATGACTTCTTCTGTTGTTTATCCTGCAATTGAAGAGGTTTGGGAAAAGGAAGAAGATATGAGAAGAGAGGTAATGGACTAATGAGCAATATTAAGACTTATCAGAATGGCAACTATATGGTTTCCATCGACTTGGCAAATGGAACTAAAATCAGAGAAAATGATGATAGCTTTTTCAAGGCTGATTTTCCAGAGTGCTGTGATTATAAAATTACTAACAATTGCGCACAGGGTTGTAGTTTTTGCCATGAAAATAGCACCCCAAATGGTAAACATGGTGATATTCTTGGTGAACAGGGTATCAAGGTTCTTGAAAGTTTCCATGAATACACAGAGCTTGCAATTGGAGGTGGAGACCCCCTTTCTCATCCTGACTTGATTCCTTTCCTTCGCAAGTGTAAGGAATTGAATCTTATTCCTAATATGACTGTTCATCAGTTCGCTTTCATGAAGAATCAGGAGCTTATTGAACAGCTTGTTAATGAAAAGCTCATCTATGGTATTGGTGTCTCTCTTGTTGACCCTCTTCAGCCGCAGTTTCTTAAGACTATTTCTAAGTATCCCAATCTTGTTCTCCATGTCATTAATGGTATTGTGACGATGGATACTCTTCGTGCTCTTAAGAATCGTGGGCTTAAGATTCTTATTCTTGGCTACAAGACAGTTCGTCGTGGCGAAGAGTATATTAAGGAAGATTGGGCTAAAGAACTTGTAGCAAATAAGCAGAAGGCAATCTATGACAATCTTGGTCGCATGATTGATGAAAAGTGGTTCTCTGTTATTAGTTTTGACAATCTTGCTATTAAACAGCTTGAGCCTAAGCGTCTTATGTCTGAGGAAGATTGGAATACTATGTACATGGGAGAAGATTATGGCAATATGTCCAGTGCTTCTATGTATATTGATGGAGTTGAAATGCAGTATGCTCAAAATTCTTGTGATGTAAATCATCGTTATGATGTTGGCAATAAGACTGTTACTGAAATGTATCAGTTCTTGAGAGATTTGAATGGAGGAAATAACAATGAAACAAATTCGTAAGAATGTATTTGAAACTAATTCAAGTTCTTGTCATTCTCTTGTTATTTCAAAGGATAATTATGGTCCAGAACATATTCCAACTTATTTAAATTTTAATGCGGATGAAGATTATGGTTGGGACACACGCTGCTACTCTTCCACGGAAGATAAGGCTTCTTATCTTTATACTGCAATGCTTAATTGTGATATGTTTGCTCAAGCAAAAGATTTTAAGCGTAAACTTGAAGAAGATTTTAAGATTAAAATTTTTGTTCCTTCCTATAAAAGAGAGAAAAGTAAATATAGTGATTGGGAATTTTGGAATTGTAGCGGTTCTGTAGACCATGCAGGAGAACTTGTTCCCTTCATTAATGAAATTCTTGAAGATGATGACAAGTTAAAGCGTTTTCTTTTTGACCCCAAAAGTTGTATTTATACTGGCAATGATAATGGTTGTGAACCCGATGATGATTGTTATGTTGCTGATGTAGATGAAAATGGTGAATATTATGATTGGCATACTGAAAAAAATGTTAAACATCCTCTTTGGGATAGAGAGCATTTCGAATATTACTTTAAGGGGAATTAATAATGAATAACACAGGAGATTATTGTCCCGTTAAAGGATATTGTAATGAAAAAGGCATTTCCTGTGAATATGCCAATATTAGAGGATATTGTGGCTTAACTGCATGTTTGAAGCACAACTCCTATCAGTTGAATAACGCATCTGATTTTAGTTTAAATTTTTCTCGCTCTGAAAAATCTAAGATGTTTGTTAAATTTGAGCCAAAAGAATTTAACATGGAGAAAAATTTTGATGATACAGTTAACTTAAATTTTACTCTACTTATTGTAAATCAGGATTCTAATGAAGAAGCTGGTACTTTAAAAGTAAAAAATTCCTCGTGCTAAGTATGAATTCGAGGAAGGTGGAATTAAAATTTCTGTTTTAAAATCTGAATAAGGGTATAATTGGGTATAAGAGGGTATAATATGGTTGATATTAATTGGCTTTAGACTCAAGAGGGATAGAAAGCTTATTAGACTTGGATAAGAAAATTAGCAAATCGAGCAGAAGATAGAACAGATATTCCAATTTTAGTAGACACTAATGGAGAAATTTAGGTTTGGGTAACAATAAATAAAAAATACCTATCTAAAGAGCAATTTGAAAAACTTGCTGACAAATCTGATGGTGAAATTACTACAAAATTAGAATTTAAAACAAAAGATATTATTATAAGAGAGCTTACTTCTATTGCAAAAAGTAGAGATGCTTTAGCAGATAATGAAGATGAAAGAGAACTTTTATGTCCCCTTGTTTCATTGTTTCAAGGAATAGAAGATGCTATTACTAATGATATTTGCTATAAAGCTCAAAATGCTAAACAGCTTTTTATAAACAATTTCGAAAAAAAATTAGGAAAAGACGAAAATAATTCTAATAACCTCTTGACAAACTAAGATACATCTGTTATAGTATCTATTGTCATAAGTAGTTAGACTCTCACAGCAAACTACAAAAAACTTTTATTTTGAAAAAGGACAAAAAGAGTCTAGTCCTTTATAAAAGGAGAAAATTATGTATAACTACAACAATCCTAACAAGAAGAATAACACTAAGGCTTGGGCTCCTAAGCCTGAAAAGCCTGTTACTAAGTCCAATCGAGTTAGCCGTAAGGCTTCTTTCATGGACAAGGTTGAGAATACTGCCAAGGGCTACTACACTCAGGTTGCAATTCCTTCTCTTCCTGCTGATAAGCAGTACACTTCTAATGGTGCTATTGCCTACAAGTCCTCTGGTTCTGCTCTTCTTGACATCAACACTTCCATCTCTGCTCTTCGTAGCCTGCCCGATGGTGATATTGTGAAGAAGTTCCGTGCAGCTTATTGTGAGAATCCTCGTCTCGCTATTCGTTGGCTGTTCTATGCTGGCGATATCCGTGAGGGTCAGGGTGAGCGCCGTCTTTTCCAGATTTGCCTTAAGGATATGATGAACAATGGTGGTGCTCAGATTGTGGCGAACCTGATTCCTATGATTCCTGAGTATTCTCGTTGGGATTATATCTATGTTGTCATGGATAATCCTACTACTAAGCCTGTTGTTCGTGAACTGATTCGTAAGCAGTGGAAGGAAGATATGGCTAATATGAAGAAGGGCAAGTCCATTAGCCTTATGGCGAAGTGGCTTGATAGTGCTTCTTCTCACAGCCATGATACTCGTAAGCGTGGTCTTAAGACTATGGATATGCTGGGTCTGACTGAACGTGAGTATCGTAAGGGGCTGTCTGCTCTCCGTAAGCACCTTGATGTTGTTGAGCGTAAGATGTCTTCTCAGAATTGGCAGAGCATTGATTACGAGACTGTTCCTTCTAAGGCAAACCTTAATTACAATAAGGCTTTCCTTCGTAATGATGAGGAGCGCCGTCGTGCCTATTTGAACGCTCTTACTAAGGGCGAGGCAAAGATTAATTCTTCCGTATCTAATCCTTGTGACATTGTTCACAAGTATTGCGAGAATGATTGGGGTACTTCTCCTCATTCTTATGATGCCGCCCTTGAAGGCATGTGGAAGGCTCTTTCCAATCTTGTAACCGATGATAGTTCCACTATTGTTGTTGCCGATGGTTCTGGTTCTATGGGTGCTACCGTGGGTCGTACTCGTATGACTGCTCTTGAGGTTGCTAACTCTCTTGCAATTTACTTTGCAGAGCGTGCTAAGGGTGCATACAAGGGTCGTTACATTACTTTCTCTGCACGTCCTCAGATGGTTAATGTTAATCATGACTCTTTGTGTGCAAATCTTAGAGAAGCTGCTCGTCATAGTGAGGTTGCTAATACCAACCTTGAAGCAGTATTTGACCTGATTCTTGATACTGCAATTAAGAATCATTCTCCTCAGAGTGATTTGCCTAAGAATATTCTGATTATCAGTGATGGTGGTTGGGATTCTATGGTAAATATCCGTAATGTTAGCACTGGCAGTAATGGTTACGGTGGTTATGGTTATTGGGGTTATAACAGCACTCGTGCTACTGCTAAGGAAGCTCCTGCTTTCCTTAAGTCCATTGAGCAGAAGTACAAGAACGCTTCCTATGAGTGTCCAAAAATTTGTTTTTGGAATGTGTGCGGAAATGGTAACACTAATAATGGTCTTCCTATGACCAAGAATGACTATGGTATCATGGTCAGCGGGTTTAGTGTTCAAACTTTGAAAATGATTCTCAGTGGCAAGACTAATCCTTGGGATGCACTTATGGAAGTGGTCTTGGATAAGCGTTATGACAAGATTGAGGAGCTTGCTTTTAAGTAAGTTTTAAATATAAAAGGGGGAAGGGAATTATTCTCTTCTCCTTTTTTGCCTATAAAGGAGTGAAAATGGAAACTGTAAAGCAAAATAAACAATTAATGGAAATTTGGGATACAGAAGAAAATAAAAAACAAAACATTTTCCCCGAAAATATTTCTTTGGGAAGTTCTAAAATAAAAATAAACTGGAAAGATAAATATGGTCATAAATGGCAAAGAGCTGTTTCTGTATAGTTAAGAGCAAAAAATATATGCCCCATTTGTGCTAATAAAAAAATAATAAGAGAAAATAGCTTTGCTACTCTTTATCCAGAGATTTTAAAAGACTGGGATTATGATAAAAATACAATATCGCCATTTAATATTTCTCCAAAATCAGGTCGAAAAGTTTGGTGGAAGTGTTTTATTTGTGGATTTAATTGGTAGACCAGAGTAAGCCATAGAACACAAAATGGAACTGGTTGTCCTGAATGCTCTAAAAGCATAATTTCACAGAAAAAATAGGCAACTGATTATTAGCATAGTTTGGCTAATCTTTATCCTTAGTTATTATCAGAGTGGGATTATAATAAAAATGATAAAAAACCATCAGAAATTTATGCCCATTCTTCTTATAACGCATGGTGGAAATGCGAATTTGGGCATTCTTGGTAGGCGAAAGTATATTCTCGAACAAGAGAAAAACCTGCTGGATGTCCAATTTGTCTAAAAAGATATTGTAGCAGTTTTCCAGAGTAGGCTATTTATTATTACTTTTAGTAGGTAACTAAAACTATTAATAGAGATTAGAGCTTTGGAAGAGAAAAAGAAATAGATATTTATTGCCCAAAATTAAAAATTGGAATAGAATATAATCGGTCATTTTTCCATCAAAATGAAAAAACAGAAGATAAAATTAAGTTCTTTAAAGAAAAAGGCATTAGACTAATTGTTGTTACAGATGCAAAAGAGAACAAAGTAGATAATGATTGTATTTATCATAAAGAGACAGATGAGGATTTATCTTGGGCTATTAAAGAAATTTTTAAAATAATTCAAATAGAACCTCCATTAATTGATATTGGCAAAGACAGAAATTCTATTTTGGATAACTATATGTTTTCCATGAAAGAAAAAAGTTTATTAGCTAAAGTACCTGATGTTATATATCAATGGGATTATGAAAAAAATTACCCTTTAAAACCAGAATAGTTTTTACCACAGAGTCGTTTTGAAGCTAATTGGAAATGCTCAAATCGGCATTTATGGAAGCAAAGAATTTGTAATAAAGTAACTCATCAAAATGGAAAATATCATATCTCTCAATGTAGCATCTGTAAACCAATTAAAGGTGGATTTAAATTGTCCCCGTTTGCCACTGAACTAACTTATGAAAGAGAGGGGTAATTCCCTCTCTTTTTTTTATTGTTTTCTATTGACAAACAAGGAAAATTGTGTTATTCTTTATATACAATCACAATTATATTAAGTGAAAGGTGTATTATTATGGGCTATTTTCGTAATTTAACTAATGCGGAACTTTGGTCGGCTTGTTCAGAGCTTAAAGAAATTGAAAAAAAGAATCCTCCAAAAAACAAAGAGAATTGGCCTATTAAGTACGGAAGCTATTTTTCTAAGGCAGTAGATTATTATGACCATTTCGTATCTATGCCAGTTACAGTAGCGGTAAGCGAACTTAAATTTGAGGTAGAAAGACGAGGTATTATTAATGACTGTAAAAGAGTATAATGAATGGCGTAAAGAATTTGGTCGTGTTCAAGTTTTACTTTATGCTTTTCCAAATGTTTTAAAGAAAATTGGCAATGAAGATTTAATCAAAGAGCTTAAGATTTTAGGTTATGATGAGCATACTCTTGACTTTCTTAATTCAGCCATGGATGCTTTTGAGAAAGCTGAAAAGGAAGAACTTATGAAAGATATGAATGTTCAACCTGACCCAAATACTACTACTCCTAAAAAAGCACCTGTTATACCAGAAGAGCCTAAAAATCCTTCTATTTCTAATTATCATCTTCAACCTGCTTGGTGTAGTAATTGTATTCATAGTTGGGGAGTAGACTGTTTTAGAGACCCTCTAAATGATATACCTTGTCCTAATTATAGAAGAGACCCGCCCGATGGAGGCTTTTACGGATAATGAGAGTTTTATCTTTGTTTGATGGTATTTGTTGCGGTCATCTGGCACTTGAGAGAGCTAGAATTAAGATTGATTCTTATGATGCTTATGAAATTGAAAAGAACGCAATTAAAGCCACAGAAACAAATTTCCCTGATGTAGTTCAGCATGGAGATGTAACTATAGAAGATTTTACCAAATACAAAGGTAAAATTGAGTTACTTATTGGGGGTTCTCCTTGTACAAATTTGAGCATGGCTGGTAATGGTCAAGGATTAAAAGGTTCTCAAAGTAAATTGTTTTATGAATATGCTCGTGCAATAAAAGAAGCCCATCCAAAATATTTTTTACTTGAAAATGTAATTATGAAAAAAGAATGGGAAGATATTATTACAAATATTCTTGGAGTAGAACCCATTGAAATTAATTCTTCTCTTGTTTCAGCACAGAACAGACGTAGACTTTATTGGACTAATATCCCTAATGTAACACTTCCCGAAGATAAAAACATTACTCTGGAAGATATTCTTGAAGATATTGAATTTCCTAATCCTGCGGCAATTAGAGGGCGCAGATTAAACAAAGCCACTATTGTTGGTCGCAGATTAGATAAAAATGGTCATAGAAAAGATACTGATAAAACAATTCCTATTACTCAGTGTCTTGAAGTCCGCGCTACAAATACAGACAAATCAAATTGTCTCACTACTGTAGACAAGGATAATGTTCTTGCACCACTTTCTATTGGTAGACATCCAGATGCTTTTAAAAATAATTTGCCTTTTAGATATTATACTACTAAAGAAATGTGTCGTTTACAGACTGTTCCTGATGATTTTCTTAATATGATTCCAGATAGTGCAGCAAGAAAAGCGTTAGGAAACGGATGGACAGTAGATGTAATTGCCCATATTCTCAGTTTTCTTCCAGATGAATATAAAGAGGATAAAACAAATGAAAACGATGATTAAGATTGGTGAAAAAGAATTTGTTAATGGCGATATCTATTACAATCCTTTTTTCGGTGATTTATGGATAATTCAAAACGATACAAAAATTAAGAAAATTAATGATAGTTATATTACTGATATTGATGATGTTGCTGAATTTGTATATGTTGGTCATATAGATTTAGAATAGCAAGGAGTGATAAAATGAGCTACGATATTAGTTACAGAGTCCAATGTAAGGATAATCCTAAACTTTGGGCTGATGTTGGAAACTGTGAAGCAAATATTACTTACAATTTGCGTGAAATGATTTAGAAATCTACAAGCTTGGAGTGGAAAAATGAAGAAGATAATGGTCTTGTAAAAGATGTTATTCCTTTTATTATTCACGGTTTAGAAGAGCTTGAAAGATTCCCAAATAAATATAAACAGTATGAATCTCCTAATGGATGGGGAACAATTAATGGATGCAAGAGTTTCTTTACCCGATGTATTTTAGATTGGACTAATTTTACAAAAGATAGTTGGACCTCTCCATATAAAGATATTGTACATTTCTGGATTGTTTAATGGATTTGTTTAATATTAATTTAGTTTACAGCCTATTTTGTTTTTATTTTAGCACTATAATAGGAATTGCCGGATTAGACCATTCTACTGGAACAATTCTAACCCCTTTCTGTTTATTTATTAGTGGCTGTTTGTTTATGATTGGAATACATTTTTTAAAACTATATCCAAAAGATAAAAAAGGAGATTAAAATGACAATTGAACGACTTAGAGATATTCTCAATGATGTAGCAAACGGTGCGAATTGGGAACTGTATAAAAACTCATTAGTAGTAATTAGTGTAGAAGATTCCAGAAACACCGTGGGAAGTAGGCCTTATACAAAAGTTCGCTCAGTAGGCATGGGCTTTGATTGGGAAGCGGGTCAATTTAGAATTGAACCTGAAAATAAATTAATGGAGGTTAATAAAAGAAAATGAACACTACTCAAGTTGCTTTATGCGTTATTCTTGCTATCGGAGTTTTAGCAATTTTCTTTTTAGCAGGAACTATTATTGGTGGTATCCACGCTTATTCGAAAGCTTTTACAGAAGCCGAAGAAACTCATAAAAATTTAGATGAGGCTAAAGAAGGTCTTATTAAATCTTTAGAGGAAAAAGCAGAAGCACAAAAAGAACTTATTGAATCCTATGAAGAGCTGGTAAAAACTCTTCAAGAAAAAAATAATAAACCCTTGACAGGAAACTAATCTTATGGTATATTAAGATTGTCCCAAGGGAAAGGATGAAAAAAGTGCGGAAGAGATTCCCACTGATTTGCACTACACAGGCCTGATAGACAAATCACGTTCTTGACTGTAAGACACACAATTGAATATTCAATAATAGCTGAGATGCAATGACTTTTTAGACATGTATAAGATGATTTATACTGTCGGAAGCACCCTTCGTAGGAATAGGAACTATGAAGATACTAAGAGCGCAAGCTCTCCACCTGAAAGTTAATGGTGGAAATTCTTGCAAGAATCACGAAATCCTACCTTCCGAATTCTTGCTCGGTAGTGTAGGTTAATGTTTAACTTCTAATTATAGATGTTAGACAAGAGCGCAGCAAGAACCACAAAATCCTACCCTCCGAATTCTTGCTCGGTGGTGTAGGTTGATTGCCAACTAAAGATGTTGGACAAAGAGCGTGGCATCGTCAAAATGCTAGGACCAGAGGCTCATAGTGAGGTGAACGTAGTCTATTCCTCACAAATGACTTGCTGGTGAAGAGTATCAGCCAAAGAGCGCGACTTATGGACCGGAGGCTCATAGTGAGGTGAACGTTGTCTATTCCTCACCTTTAATAAGAATCCGATGGGAGTCGGAGCGCTTATTATCGTATTTGAATAACCTACGGGTAGGTTGTTCGCAGTTTTATAGAAGACTTATAAACACTTGTCCGTCGAAATGGGTAGCCGCAAACGGGAAAGTTTCAATGAGTGCAGGAAGTAATGTAACGGGGAATAACTTCTAAGTCTTCGCAATTTATTGGATTAGCTAATTTAATAAAAGGTCTCATAATTAATTTAATATTGATTATGAGACTATTATTTTTATAATAGAGGTGTAACATGGAAAATTTCTGGAAGACATCACTGGAAAATAAGAAGAAAGAATGGAAGACGGTTCTCGAAAATAAGAAGAAAGAACTATCTGAGATTAACAAGGATTTAAATAATCTCACAAGAAAATCTTATGATGAATATATTATGAAAGAACTCGCTCCAAAGCTGATTGGGAATTGTTATATTCATCGGGGACATTATATTATGATTGTTCAACCTCCCAAGTTGTTAGAAGGAAGATGTGAGGTTAACTATTCTTCTTCATGGGGTTGTATTGAGATTAACAATTTTGAAGATGAAACACCATATGGTTGTTATACAGATTCAGAAATTGATGTAGCTCCTTATTACAACGAGGATATTGATTTGTTTTTCCTTTTAAATTACCCGAAAAATTTTGACCATTTCCAGCCTATTTGTCGTGATGAATTTAATGCAAGAATGGATGAAGCAACTAGAAAATCTAAGGAACTGATTGAAAAGATGACGGAGAATATTACTCCTCGTAAATTTTATAGATTTTAAGGAAGGGGAATAAAATATGTTTTTTAAGAAGCCAGAAAAAAAGGTCGTTATCGGATATGACTCTTACCCTGCATCTGGCGCAGATTTTGAAGAATCTTCCAGCGAATCTTACACGAATAATCTTCCTAATCATACAGTTATCAGCAGGAATACTTTGGAATATGAAAAAATGGAAGATGTACCTTTTCCTGTTGGAGAAGATTGGGAATGGATTGATTGTTACAAAGCTCTTTATAAGACCTATTGCGTTTCTAATGACAAAGTAGAATATACAGGTCCTAGTCGAAACTTTGCATACGAACTTAACAAGGTCTATTCTTTACCTGAAGACGGAGAATTCAGCAAAATTGATTACTGTGGCAATGGTTTTCATGCTTGTTTAACTGTAAAAAATGCTTTAACTTGGTATAATTACATTTCTTATGATGCATTTGTTGCTAATTATAATTATAGTTATAGTGTTGCTGTTAAACTAATTGTTGTTGCTAAAGCAAAACTTTTGGTTAACAAAAAAGATTTGGCAAATTGCTATGGTAAAACTAAACTTGACAACGGTAAAGTTGTAGGAAAAGCTATTATCTTAACTAGTTTTGTTAATCCAAAAGAAATTTATGATAACCGAAAAGAAGACAAATGTTGGAGCATTGGCGTTCTTAATGATTATTCTTGTAATTATTTAAAAGCCATCTGCAAAAAAGAAAACATTAATCTTAATGTTTTAAAGAAGTTAATGGAAAAGCTTGAAATTACTTTTCCCTACTATGAGAAAATGCTTAACTTCATTGATGATAAAAATATCTCTGCAATAGCTTATATCAATGCTATGTTAGATGCGTACCGTATTAATAGCAAAGAAATTTATCAATGCTTAAGTTCGCATTATGGTAAAGTATTGACGGAAGAAATCGTAAACAACCTTGACTATCAATTTGCAATGCGTTTGGCTGACAATGATGATGCTTATAACAGAAGCTTATCTGTAGCTGAAAAGATGCAAATTCTTTATTCTCATCAGATGCTTTCTAAAAAGTAAATTAATAAGTAGTTGACAAACTCGAAAGAGTATGTTAATATAATAATAAGAATTGTGGTACAATTTACCTCCTTATAATAGACTGGATTTGCTAATAAGGCCACCTCCTTTTTCGTATTTTGTTCATGTTTGTTTCCTCCAAAAACAAATTTTGTACCACAGTTCTTTTTTATTCCTTTGTAAAGGAGCTTGTTAATGAGATTGAATGATGTATCTCTAATAGGTTTTGCTCTTTATCTTTTATGCGGGTTTGCCGTAACATATAATGTTTATAATTGTCCTGCTAATAAAAATGATAAAGAAGTAACCTTGTTGCATTATTTAACTTTGATTTTTTGCTGGCCTATTGCTCTTGTTATGGCAGTAATTTATTGGTTTAAGATTCAAAGTGAAATAAGAAAACAAAAGAAAATTAAATAAAGCTCTTGACAACAGACTCCTTTTGGTTTATACTATCAATAGTAAATTAGACTGAAAGGAGTCTTTTCTATATGTGCAAGTGGTGTGAGAATTATAGATTCACTATTAACGCTACAAGTAAAAAGAATCTTATTGACCATGGTGATTTTTATGTCCATGCTAATTATTGCCCTGTATGTGGCACTTTGTTGAATGAAAATCTCAAAGAAAAGAATAAGTCAAGTAAACTTTACATTATTCGTGTCAAATCTAATGTAAGACATAACCTTCCTAAAGATGGACAAAATTATTATTGTAGTGCTTTTGGTTTGCATTATGATGAATGTACTTTTGGTAAGAAGGAAGATGCTCGTCCTTTTAAGACACGCTTTGAAGCAAAGTGTACTGCTGACTGGTTCTTCAATGAAAATGATTATGAAATTGAAGAGATTGAAGATTTAACTCCTCCTACTAAAAAGGATAAAAAAGAGCTTAAGGAAAACAAAGAATCCAAAGAAGAGAGCATTAATGTTTCTCCTTTTAAAGAAGAAGAGTTTTGGTGGGCTTCTGATTCTGGATTAAAAATGAATTCAGTCCTTAGCAATGGTAAACTTTATAAATTTCCTGCTAAGACAGTGGAGCATTTGAACCAGTTAGTTGAAGCAATTAACACTATTGTACACCATTAAAAATAAAACAGAGGAATGATAATATGATTAGTCCGACATATGGACGAGTAAATATGCGTCAAATAGCCGAAATTATTTTTGACTATATTAGAAACCGTACAGATGTAGCAGAACATAATCATATTGTCATTGGTACTGATAGCCAAAATCACAAAGATGAAACAAAAGCCGTCATTGTCATTGCTGTCTATACCGATGGCAAAGGTGGTAAGTTCTTCTATGAAATTCAAAAATTACCCATTATTTTAAACTTGAAAGTTAAAATCCACAAAGAAACTGAATTAAACATTGCTTATGCTGACCAGCTAATTGATGAATTAACA